>JBGUWM010000147.1:0-3149 GCA_045221175.1 Acutalibacteraceae bacterium
ACAAGGAAGATCGTTCAGCATAGCTTATCCACCACCGCAATTAAAATATCTGCTGAAATGCTTTCCGGCAATGTAATGCGCATCCCGTTTTTCTCGATGGTTATATTTCTGTCTGATGAGGTGGTCAGGATCGGTACTACAGATCTTTCTGCTTCTATTTGTGCTTGTGTATTTTCAGATTTGCCTGACCTCAGGAACTCATCTCTTACCTTGCGCAGATGGTAGTAATATGTTTTGGGTTTTATGCTGTGTTGTTGGCACCACTCCTGAACGCTCAGACCGCTCGATTTCTGTTCTTCGATCTGTCGTTCCCACTCCTGCATTCTGACATTCTTCTTTAAAATCGCTATTTCGCTTGCTGTTTTTTCCAATTGTCTTACCTCCTTCTGAAATACTCTGATTTATTCCATGTATATGCCGCCGCAAAAACCGCACGTGCACGGGCTTTTAACCGCACCCTGCCGGAAAAATAACCGCACCTTGCCGCACCTTTGACCGCACTTTTAAACATCCGATATAATATCAATGGCACACTGAAAAGTGTGACTATTGATATTAGGAGGTCCTGATATGGTAAACTATCGGGAAATTTTGCGGCTTCATGCGCTGGGATACAGCCAGAGAAGTATCGAATCAAGCGTCAGAAGTTCGCATCAAAAAGTCAAGGAAGTATTGGATCGTGCAGAGAAAATGCACATTGAGTGGCCTCTTGACGAGGACATCACAAATGCGGTCTTGTATGAGCTTTTAGGCGACAAGCATGAGGACAAGCCTTCGGTGTACGCACCTATTGACTACGAGTATATCCACAATGAGCTTTCAAAGAAGGGTGTGACGCTCACTCTGCTTTGGCAGGAGTATTGTGAAAGAGCATATGCGAACGGTCAGAAGCCCTACATGAGCACCCAGTTCGGGGACAAGTACCGTCGCTGGGCTCGTGTTACGAAAGCAACTATGCGTATCACCCACAAGCCCGGAGAGACAATGCAGGTGGATTGGGCTGGCGGCACAATTCCCTACTTTGACCCGATCACCGGCGAGGAACACAAGGCTTACCTCTTTGTTGCTGCGCTTCCGTGCAGCTGCTATCTTTATGTTGAAGCCTGCGATGATATGAAGCAGGAAACCTGGCTGATGTGTCATGTCCACGCTTATGAATATTTCGGTCGAGTTACGAGGCTGCTTGTACCCGATAACCTCAAGACCGGGATCACATCGAACACACGTTATGAAACTCAGCTTAACGAAAGCTATCGGGAGATGGCAGAGTATTACGGAACCGCAATCGTTCCTGCGAGAGTCCGTAAGCCTACAGACAAGGGTCTCGTAGAAAACTCAGTCGGATTCTCTACCACATGGGTCACTGCAGCACTCCGTGACCGCAGATTTTTCTCTTTTGCAGAGGTTCGGGAAGCAGTATCAGAACGTCTGGAGATCATCAATACTACGCAGTTTCAAAAGCGTCCGGGCAGCCGCAGAGAAGCATATCTTTCCGAAGAAAAGGAATTTATGCTGCCGCTTCCGAAGTATCCCTATGAGCCTGCTGTCTGGAAACAGGCAAAGGTCGGAAACGATTATCTGATCTCTGACGGGCTGAACAAGTATTCTGTACCCTTCGACCTGATCGGCGAACAGGTACAGATCAGGCTGACAAAGAATATGGTCGAGGTGTATTTCAAGGGCAGCCGCATCACCTCACACAAAAGGCTCGGTAAATTCAGCGTTCAGCCTGTTGTCAAGACTGAACACATGCCCTCAAAACACCGTGAATATCTGAAGTACAACGCTGATGAATTCAGAATGTGGTCTAAAGATATCGGCAGCTCAACTGAGGAAGTGGTACGGTATTTTCTTACTTCCGGCAGCGCACCGGAGCAGGGCTACAAGGCTTGTGTAAGCCTTAAAAGTCTTTGCAAGCGTTATGGAAAGAACAGGCTTGAAGCAGCCTGTGAGAGGATGTTAGCGTTCTCTTCATTGCCTTCCGTCCGCACGATTAGCACAATTCTTAAAAACAGCAAGGAAGAAAAGAGGGTTGCCGAGAAAACCGACAACAGCAATAAATACGGCATTACCCGTGGCGCTGCCTATTGGAAGAAGGGCGGTGACGGCAATGATTAATAATACCATTGAACGTTTGCGTACTATGAAAATGAACTCCTTTGCATCTGAGCTTGAGCGTCAGATGGAGGATAAAGATAGCTACAGTCATCTCGGATTTGAAGAAAGACTTGCCCTGCTTGTTGACAGCGAATGGAACCGCAGGCAGGACAACAAGCTGACAAGGTTCATCCGTAATGCCCGTTTTTCTGCTCCATCGGCAACGATAGAAGGCATCGAATATATCGAGGACAGGCATCTGGACAAGGCTAAGATGCTGCGTTTTGCAACCTGTCAGTACATAAATGACGGAAGGCATATCATCCTTAAAGGTGCATCAGGTAACGGCAAAACATACATTGCCTGTGCTCTCGGAAATGCTGCCTGCCGCAAGTATAAATCCGTCAGGTATATCCGTATGCCGGAGCTGCTTGACGAGCTTAGTATTGCCAGAACCAACGGTGAACTCAGCAAGGTCATCAAAAATTACAAGAAGGTCGATCTGCTGATACTTGATGAATGGTTGATCCGCAAACTGACGGCAAGCGAAAGCTATGATCTGCTTGAAATAATCGAAGCTCGTATTGAGCGGTCGATGATATTCTGCACTCAGTATCAGACCGAGGGCTGGTATGACCGTATCAACTCCGATCCGAACAACGATAGTCCTATTTCTGATGCAATCATTGACAGGATAATCAACAATGCCTACGATGTGATGATCGACGGCAAGGTGTCTATGAGAAAGCGTCATGGGCTCCAGGAAGGAGCAGAGCCATGATACTGACAAAGAAAGATCTGGATACCGAATGGGCTGAGTTCTTCAGACACTGTAGGAACAGCGAGGCTGCAAAGCAGGAGATACTTGCTCGGTTCTCCGAAGAACCAGGTGACGGGTATGTATGGTCGGAGCAGGATATCTATGAGCAGATGAGGAAGATCATTCGGAAGTATGAGTGATTTTTAAAGCAAGGAATCGCAAAAGTTTTCAACATAGCACCCTCTTAATGCTATGTTGAAAACTGCGGTTCTGCATCCGTGCACGTGCGGTT
>JBGUWM010000148.1:0-1539 GCA_045221175.1 Acutalibacteraceae bacterium
TTAACTTGTTTTCATGCGATCAGTATGTTTGATCAGGGCTGTTGTTGGTTGTTGATATCCGGATGATTGCTGTCAGCACTGTTGTTGGCTGGGAACCGTTTTTTGCTTTTGTTGACAAGCACCACCGCAATAATGATACCGGCAATAAGCACTACCGCAAGAATAGCGATAATAACCACTAAGAGAACGATCACTGTATTGTTGTCGGAGTTGTTTTGTGCATTGGTGTTGTTGTCTGTTTGAGAGGTGACATTAGGTGTTGTTGACACGCCGGTGTCGTTTGTGCCTTCCTGCGGTCTGGAATTAAAAGGATTCGATACCGTGGAAATAGAAGGCTTCTTTGCTTCATACTTGACAAGAGGGGCGAGTTTGCTTCGTGTGTCATCATCCATATTTATTTTCTTAAAGCTTTCTTCTGTACCGTAATATACCACTTCGGTCAGGCTTGTACATTTATAAAACGCCATATCCCCGATGCTTATCACGCTGCCCCCAATGGTGACGGAGGTCAGGCTTTTGCAGTACCCAAACGCCCCATCTCCGATGCTTGTCACGCTGTCCGGTATGGTGACGGAGGTCAGGCTTGTGCAGCCCCGAAACGCCGAATCCCCAATGCTTGTCACGCTGTTCCCAATGGTGACGGAGGTCAGGCTTGTGCAGGCAGAAAACGCATAATCCCCGATGCTTGTCACGCTGTTCCCAATGGTGACGGAGGTCAGTCTTGTACATTCATAAAACGCCCCACCCCCGATGCTTGTCACGCTGTCCGGTATGGTGACTTTATCTGCTTTGCCTTTATAACCTATCAGTACATTTCCTGCCATCACAAAATCGCCGGTCTGATTATCATAGAATGGTGTGCCATCAAACGCCGAAACCCCGATGCTTGTCACGCTGTCCGGTATGGTAACGGAGGTCAGGCTTGTGCAGTCCTCAAACGCATGAGCCCCGATGCTTGTCACGCTGTCCGGTATGGTGACGGAGGTCAGGCTTGTGCATGCCCGAAACGCCTCACCCCCGATGCTTGTCACACTGTCCGGTATGGTGACTTTATCGGCTTTGCCTTTATAACCTATCAGTACATTTCCTGCCATCACAAAATCGCCGGTCTGATTATCATAGAATGGTGTGCCGGAAAACGCCCCACCCCCGATGCTTGTCACACTGTCCGGTATGGTGACGGAGGTCAGGCTTGTACATTCATAAAATGCCCCACCCCCGATGCTTGTCACGCTGTCCGGTATGGTGACGGAAGTCAGGCTTGTGCAGTCCCGAAACGCCGACCCCTCGATGCTTGTCACGATTTTTCCGTCAATAGTTGACGGTATGCTTACAGAAGCTTCTGAACCGTTGTAGTGTTCGATCTCAACTGTTCCGTCATCCAATATTGTATATTCATACTCCCCATACCCATAAGTTTCCGCATAAGCTGTCAGGCTTGTCTGCGGTATGACTGCTGTTGAAATAACTGCCCCGGCGCCGGCTGTCATCAGGAGTGATAAAGCTATACTGCCGATTTTTTTCAGTAGTTGTCCTTTC
>JBGUWM010000149.1:0-1939 GCA_045221175.1 Acutalibacteraceae bacterium
TGTTGACGTTCATGGTTATTATGAGAGCAAAGGCATTTACACCGTAGAACAGGTAAATGATAATACGCTTTTTGTTGATAGCAAGGACGGTTATTCATTCAGCGTGCAACTGACTGATTACAATGATTATGTGTTATTTTCCTTAACAGAGAGAAAAAGCTGACGAGCCCTGTTTCGCCCCGTGTTGCGCGAAAAAATTTGTGGAGGTCGGTACACGACCTCGTCCAGCAAAGCCCACACAGCCGATTTGTCGCGGTTTGTGTGCGCAAAAAGCACCGTCCGGCTGAATACCGGGCGGTGAACGCGTCTTGTCACAACCTTTTAGGAAACGGTTTTGGGTCGTCACACGTTTTTACGGACTTTTTAAGATATTTGACATTGATATAGTAGGAGGGAAATATGTCGGTTGACGGTTTAAATTTGTCCGTGAAAAGTATAACTATGCATAGAATAATTCCACAATATTGGTGGAGTAGAATCTCTTATGCAATTTCGACTGGTCACATTGAAAAAAGCCTTTGCTAACTTGTGCGCATTACCTGTAGACGCGGTTTTCAAAGCGCGGTATAATAAAACTGAAGAGAAAAAATCAATTATCCCTATAGCTTGACAAATGACAAGTTATAGGGATTTTTCTATGCCCAAAACCTTAAAAGGAGCTGATGTTTATGATTGTTTGCAAATATGAATACTACTTCGCTACGCCGGAAAGAACAGTCGATATATGGCTCTCGATAAATTTAAGGCGGAACAGATAGTGAACAGTACCTGATATTTTCTGTGGCAACTGTGGCAAAGCCTTGAAAACGGCTTATACGCTGAGAAAAGCCTTTATCTTTTTCTGTTGTACAACTGTGGCACTGTTGCAGTTGCGCCGCGCTCTGTTGCAGAAACGGAAACGCTGTATTTGGCTTATACGCTGGATTTTTTCGCGTTGTTGCAGAAGTTGCAGATAAATACAATACACCTACTGTTAGTAACAAAATACACATTCATGTGGGTTGAGAACGGCGTGAGTATATCTCACGTTTTACTCAGCTTCAGCTGAGGCAAGCAGAGCGCCCGGCTGTCCGCCGAACGCAAAAAGCCGGGCAGAAGCCCGGAATCCACTTTTATATAATCCACGGAGGTAATAATTACGGCAAATAGAAAACGAAATCAAACACTATCAATTCGGTTAACACCGGCAGAAAAGAAAGAGATTACAGCCAAAGCAACGCAGGCGCAGATGACCTTGACGGACTATCTGATTGAGTGTTCTCGCAACACGGAAATCAAGGTAATGGATTTGTCTGAGGTGCTTGTGGAGCTGAAACGCATCGGCAACAACATCAACCAAATCGCGCGCAAAAGTAAATTCTAAGCGGTTCTTCTTCGGAAACTTCAATTCTGTTATCGAAGGTCAGCGTAAAATCTACGACGCGATTCTCAGCATGACGGGAGGTAATTAAGTATGGCAACCGTCATGTATATTCCCGAACATCGACAAAACAGGTTCGCTATGCGAGCGGTCATCAACTACTGTCAGCAGGAGTATAAGACCTACGACAGCAAATCTAAACGGCAATTAATCAGCGGAGTCAACTGCGACGGAGCAAATTCCTTCCGAGAATTCATGGCAACGAAGAAGGTTTATGGCAAAAACAACGGATTCTTCTTCTACCACTACGTGCAATCCTTCTCCCCGAAAGAGAAGATTACTCCTGAACAGGCTCACGAAATCGCCCTTGAATTTGCTGAAAAAGCGTGGTCAAGACATGAAGTTTTGGTCGCCACTCACTGCGACAGGGAGCATATTCATTCACACTTCGTCATCAATTCCGTCGGCTTTGAGTCGGGAAAGAAGCTGCGCCAATCGCCGTCTACGCTCAAACATTTGAGAAAACTCAGCGACGAAATCTGTATCGCTCACGGATTTTCCGTGTTACAACCGTACCAA
>JBGUWM010000150.1:0-3105 GCA_045221175.1 Acutalibacteraceae bacterium
TCGGATACAATTCGTTTGCTTTGTGAAAAAAACATGTCATGTGTTTTTTTGCTCAGTACAAGGCACTTTATTCAGCGGTTCCCTAACTTATATCCGTCATACCAGGCCTGCATTTTGTCAAAATCCATGTTGTGCGTGTCACAAAGCGTCCTTACTTCATCGGTTGTAAAACCTGAAAACTGGCTAAAATCGCAGCATTTTATGCGACATGGTATCCGTAAACAGCACCAGAAGATCGGGACTTCCCATATTCTGCAGACCCCTGCACATTTTAGGATATACCTTCGCCTTGCATTTATACCTCTTGCAAAGCTCAGTATATTCTCTGACCATACATTCATTTCCGCCGACAATTACTACACTCATATTTCCTTCGTGAGTTTGATATATCTAACTTATGCTCCGAAATAACGGTCAGACAATAAAGCTTTATCTGACCGTTATATAATTTAACGCATCTAACTATATTTTGTCAAGATGTTTTTTTCAGAATCAATATTTACTCTGCGCCCTTCAATGCCTCGATCACGTCTATCTTCCTGTTCTTTTTAGCTGCCATCAGACCCACAAGTAGAGAAACACCAAAGGTCAGCAGTATGGACACGCAATAGGTCAGCGGACCCAGCATCAGCTTCATTTTACATTCACCCGCAAGGAAAACCAACAGACACTCCGGAACGCCCACACCTGCCGGAAGTCCGATGATAACTCTGATGACCGTAAGCCAGATATTCTGCGAGACCAGCAGCCGTCCTATCTGCTTACTAATGACATTGAACATACCGTTCGGGTTATGAACAATGTCAAGACTGACTGTTTGAGTTCATTTAGAAATATCTATCCAATAACGGGTTATCTCTGTTCCGTCAACTATGATCGTTTTTTCATAAACGCCGCCGTTTGCAAGTATCACTTTTTCACTTGCCTTGTTATCGGGATAGCAGGTAACAAGAAACCTGTTGATTCCCATGCTTTTCGCATTCTGAATATCCAGCCGCAGCATTTCTTTTCCATAGCCCTTCCCCCGCTCAGAAGGACGAACGGAATAACCGCAGTGACCGCCCCAGGTACCAAGAATCGGGTGATCGATATGATGGCGCAGATCAATCACGCCAACCAATCTGTTATCACTTTTTCGAATAGCAAAATAGGTGTGAGACGGCACGTCTGCGCCGATTTGTTTGCAGGTCGATTCACTTCTCCTGAGTTGACACATTTTTATCCATTCTTTTGCACTTTCAGCTTCTTCAAGTGACATACAGCCCGCAAAACGATTCCCGTCATCGGGGTCATGCTCAAGAATCTCTCTGCGAAACTGTTCTATCTGTTCGGCATATTCATCAGATGCTTCAGCTAATATGATTATTTCCATTTTCTCGACCTCACTTTTTTAATGTGTCATAATTTCAATAAGAGGATCGTCAGCAGCTTCTACTCTCACTCTGCCGCCTACGGGGAAGGTGATCATCGGGAAAATGTGCCCGAAATCCGCGCCGTACACGACAGGAATATTCTTTGGCAGCTTATCGGCGATGATACTTCTGATAATGTCAGCACTCATTTTGCAGCTTTCGTCAAATCTGCCGAACACAACGCCCCTGATCTTATCCGTGCCGTATGCCTGTAAAAGAGACTGGAAATTGCGGTCAAATTCATATCTGAAATAATCACCCGTGATATTGTCGTCCTCGATAAACAGCACAACATCGTCTATATTCGGCATAAACTGTGTACCCTGCAGTAAATTGAGAGTGCAGAGATTACCGCCGATGATCGTTCCCTCACAGTAACCCTGCCGAATGACGGTGTATTCCTTCGCGGTTTGCGAGGGCTGAAGCCTGATGCTGCCCTCATTCATCACGCAGTCAAAAAAAGCCTTTTGCGTGTACTCCGCTTCAATATCAAAGCCGAAGGTGCTGAAATGTGCGCCGTGATAGGTAACAAGCCCCGTTCTGGCATAAACTGCGTGCAGAAGCGCGGTAATATCCGAATAGCCGCAGAGTATCTTAGGGTTATGCCTGATGATCTCGTAATCAATGTGCTCCAATATCTGATTTACATTGAAGCCGCCGATCGCCGTCAATACCGCTTTTACATTTTTATCTGAAAACGCTTCATGAATATCGTCAACTCTGGATCGAATGCCTGAAGAATTCCATTCATCAATTTCATTACTATTTTTTGAAAAAGTCACCTTGAAGCCCTGACCTTCAAGATAAGCAAGCGCCTTTTCACGTTTTTCAGCCCATACATAGGACAGGCTGCATGACGGCGCGATAACTCTGATCTCATCGCCTCGTTTTAGTTTTTGAGCGATCATTGCTGTCACACCTTTCTTAAAATATCAAGGCTGTGATTTGTTGCTCCTATCAGATCCTGTCTTTCACAAGTAGAAAAATGATAGGACAGCCATTTAGAGAATGTCTCCTCGTCCATTTCTTCAAGATAATCCCTGATGTAACGGCTCGCTCCATCTGTTGCGACAAGCTTTACTCGCTCAACAGAAACGAAGGAATTTATCCGCTGAATATCCTCTACCCGAACCATTTCAAACAGGTCCTTCGGCTCGCTGATACACTTCCAGTCATCGGTAAGCATATTCAGTTCCATCACCGATCTTAGCTTATTGCACCCGAAAACATACTGTATGACAGTGGCTTCATTCATGCAGTAGGCTACCAGAATATGACCGCCCGGCTTTGTGATCCTGACCGCTTCTCTGAGCGCAGTGATTTTTTCCTCGTCAGTATAAAGATGATACATCGGACCCAGAACAAGGGTAATATCGTAGGTATTATCGCTGAGCATATTCAGATCAAGAGCATTGCCAAGATAGGTCTTGATATTCTCTCTGCCGTCAAGCTTGCCGTTTAGTATATCAAGATTATGCTGAACCAGTTCCACGGCGGTGACCTCATATCCCTCTTTGGCAAGCGTAACGCTGTACCGACCTGTTCCTGATCCGATCTCGGCAATTCTGCTGTCCGGCTTTAACAATTCGTCGATATATTTTCGCGTCGTCAGATACTCTACTTTTCCGACGCGGTTGTTTGCAAGCCTGCCTTCCTCGTCGTATTCGTTGTAGTAGTTTATCAGATAATCATT
>JBGUWM010000151.1:0-2744 GCA_045221175.1 Acutalibacteraceae bacterium
GAGCTGAAAGCAAAGGGCTTCGTCACTATCTCAGGAAGAGTAAACAGACAATACTTTAACGAAAGGCTCTACGGAGTCGGAAAGGAGGATTTAACAAATGCCTGTATTTAAGAACGAGAGCAATAACACTTGGTATGTGATGGCTCGATATATGAATTGGAAAGGCGAGCGCAAGCAGAAATGCAAGCGAGGTTTTTCCACCAAGCGTGAAGCGCAGGAATGGGAGCGTACCTTTCAGCAGCAGAACGCCGCTGATATGGATATGTCCTTTGAAGCCTTTACACAGCTTTATGAAAAGGATATACGCCCACGCCTGAAAGAAAACACTTGGCTGACTAAGGAGCATATCATCAAAACCAAAATCCTGCCGTATTTCGGAAAGCGGAATATCAGCGAGATTACAACCAAGGATGTTATCGCTTGGCAAAATGAGCTTCTTGCCTACCGCAACGAAAAACGGCAACCGTATTCGCAGACTTATCTAAAGACCGTCCATAATCAGCTCAGCGCTATTTTCAATCACGCTGTTAAGCATTATGACTTGCGTTCCAATCCTGCCGCCAAAGCGGGCAGTATGGGCGACAAGGACGGTGCAAACATCAACTTCTGGACAAAGGACGAATACAAACGCTTTGCCGAGGAAATGATGGACAAGCCTGTTTCTTACTACGCTTTTGAAATGCTGTATTGGTGCGGTATCCGTGAGGGCGAGCTTTTAGCCCTGACGGCTGCAGATTTCGATTTCAATAACAGTACGGTGAGAATCAACAAATCCTATCAGCGTTTACACGGCGAGGATGTTATTACTACACCGAAAACCAAAAAGAGCAACCGTGTCATCAAAATGCCGCAGTTTTTGTGCGAGGAAATGCAGGATTACTTCAGTACGATTTATGGTCTGAAAAAGAAAGATCGTGTTTTTCCACTTAACAAAAGCTATCTTCATCACGAGATGGACAGAGGATCAAAGGCAGCAGGTGTAAAGCGCATCAGAATTCACGATTTACGTCACAGTCACGTTTCTCTTTTGATTGATATGGGTTTTACTCCCGTAGCGATTGCGGACAGGCTCGGTCACGAGAGTATCGAGATTACGTTGAGATACGCCCATCTGTTTCCATCAAGGCAGACGGAAATGGTACAACGATTAGATCAGGAAAGGATGGATTTCAAAAATGTCAGCTAAAAACAGAGATGAACACAACCGTTGGCGAAACATCACAGTAGGGTTTCGAGTATCACCCGAGGAAAACGAGCAGATCAACACTGCCGTCGCTCTCTCAGGCTTGCCTAAGCAGGAGTATTGTTACCGCAAATGTATGAATCGTGACATTGTGGTACAGGGCAATCCGAGGGTATATAAGGCGCTGAAAACGCAGCTTGCCTTAGTCTTGGAGGAGCTTAAACGCATTGAGGCGGGCGGCAATATTCGTGATGAACTGCTTGACAATATTGAGCTTATCACAGTTACGCTCAATGGAATGAAGGAGGATGGTATATGCGGATAAAAGAAATGACTGTCCCTAACGCTTCTGTTGGCGCAGAAGCAGGACAGCCACTCATACCTAACAACTGTATTATACCCGATTCCTTCTGTAAATTCAATAGATTTGTAAAAATTACAGGAGGTATATGTAAATGGCAGAATTAAAAATCATCGGAATGGACGAGGTAGCCGTCGAGGAAATCGAATGGCTGTGGTATCCGTACATTCCTTTCGGAAAGCTCACTATCATACACGGCGACCCGGGCGAAGGTAAAACCACACTGATTTTACAGCTTGCGGCATTGTTGTCACGGGGAGATAAGCTCCCCTGTGACGACACCGAGCGTGAGCCGATCAGTATCATCTACCAGACCGCTGAGGACGGCTTGGGAGATACGATAAAACCTCGCTTGCTATCAGGTAACGCCGACTGTACTCGGATTAAGGTCATCGATGAATCGGAAGTCCCCTTGACAATGCTCGACACAAGAGTGGAGCAGGCAATTCAAGAAACAGGCGCAAGAATGATTATCCTCGATCCTATGCAGGCGTATCTCGGAGAAAAGGTTGATATGAATCGTGCTAACGAAGTGCGGAGCATTCTTTCACAGCTGGGGCGCATCGCCGAGAAATACAAGTGTGCGATTATCCTTGTCGGGCATTTGAATAAAATGCAAGGGACAAAAGCGAACTACCGTGGACTTGGCTCTGTGGATTTTCAAGCAACGGCAAGAAGTGTGTTGGTTGTCGGCAGAGTGAAGGACAGCCCCGAAACACGAGTGATGGCACACCAGAAATCTTCGCTCGCTCCCGAAGGTGAGCCGATAGCCTTTGAACTGAACAAGGAGACGGGTTTTCACTGGATCGGTCACTATGACATTTCCATTGACGATTTACTCAGCGGCTTCAGCCGACAGAAAAAATCGGAAATGGCTGAGAGCCTGATTACCGATTGTCTTGCTGAGGGAAAGTGTCCGCAGCAGGTCATTCAACAAAAAGCTGAGAGTATGGGTATCTCCAAGCGGATACTCGACACGGTGAAAAAGAGTTTGGATGTTCAGTCAATCAAAATAGGCTCGAAGTGGTATTGGAAGCTTGCCGCATAGTCAAGGTTGCAACATTGCAGCAGTATAGATACCTGCAATCTTGCAATGTTCCTTTTCGGGTAGTGACAATACAAAAGTTTCCGCTGGGTGCAGGGAGCCCTTTTCAAAGGGCTGCCCTTGCCCCTCGGAGAGCGCAAAACCTGCTCGCAGGT
>JBGUWM010000152.1:0-1632 GCA_045221175.1 Acutalibacteraceae bacterium
TCTTACATCTTGGGTAAGATAATAGTCACCCGCAGTCGAGGGCAGCCCGTATTCGGAATACCACGGCTGGAAGGTGATGCCGTCGTGTGTATGCGGCTTGGGAATCGCGTCAAAGATCGCAGTGAAGGTAATATCGCCTGTTACCCTGGGAAGTGCGTTGGGCCGATAGAAATTTGTGCCGTCGCTCCAGCCTGCGAAGGTGTAGGAGTTCTGCTCGTCGTCAGCCTTGGTGGGATCGTCGTGGGTCGGGGCGTCACCGTATACAACCTTTGTTGTGTCAATGACAGTATCTTCGTCAAGCTTCCATGTTACATCCCCATAGGGAACGAACTCAAAGGTGTACGGGTTATCTTGTGTACCGTCACCGGAAACGCATTTCCACGCAACTTTTTCGCCCAAAGATTCATCATATTTCGCGTAATAGTATGATACACTACTACCGCTGTCGGAAGCAAGTGCTACCTTATATTCATTGTTTGAAGCATTGTTCAGACGCAGTTCAGAAATAATGTTCATTTCGGAACGTCTGTACACACCGGAAGCGGAACTAACTTTAGCATAAGAATTATTAAAATCTATGCCGTCTTGGTGAAAATACACAACGCCGGGTTTAAGATATTTTACCTTAATAATCTTTCCGTGATAAATTTTTTGACTGCTGTTACTGTAGTAGCTTACATAGCTCAATCTGTTATGCGAATACGGCGTGGTGCTAATACTACCGTCGCTGTTTTCAGTAAACCATTTTGTTACATAGTAATAGTCTTCGGGAGACTCGCTTTCCTTGGAATAGGTGCCGTTAAAGGTTGGACGGGAACCATGAGGTACGTTTTCATCCGTCTCAAGGATATTGCCGTCCTCGTCCTTCCAAATAACGGTACCTACCCGAACAACTCGGAAACTGTAGGGGTAGTTGCTTGCACCGCTTCCGCTAATCTGAACAGCAAAATTATCATATTGAACACTGCCGCTTGCGGTTAATTCGATAGTATCATCGCCGGATTGCAATACTAAATCATAGCAAGATTTTTCACTGTTGTAGACAGCGGAAACAACGGTAACGCTGCCGCTTACTTCATAAGTCGGATCGCTCCTTTTAGTACCCCGAACATATTCCGAGCTTTTGAAGTTGATGCTGTCGCCTACAGAGTAGAAAATGGGATATTCCACAACTCGTGCGTTATAGTACGCATTACTTGTAGCAGGAACAATTTTGGGAGTCCAGCCGTCGAAGACATAGTTTACTTTAACGTCGCTTTCCAATACCGGGTCGGCGTGAGTCGGCATTTCACCCTCTTCAACCTGAGTTTGTTCACTGTGGGAGTTGATATCCCTCCAAGACCAATTGATAGTGTATGTTGTCGCCGCACTCGCCGTGAACGGCACGATTGTGAACAAACTGAAAACCATGATTACAGCCAACAGTATGCTCACTGATTTTTTGATTGTTTTCATATAATTTCCTCCTTTTTATTTTGTTTTTGTTTTATAACATTGCTTATTTGGGTCTGACCGCTGACCTCATATTTTATTTTACCTTTGCAAAAATATCGGACATTGGCTGAAAAGCCAAGCAAATAAGCAAACAGTTACCAAAGTAAAATTGCCGCGTCGAAATCGGTCTGTGCGATT
>JBGUWM010000153.1:0-4605 GCA_045221175.1 Acutalibacteraceae bacterium
TATTTTCATTATACCATAGTCCGAACTTTTTATAATTCATTATTCCGAATTAGAATTATTCTTCGATTAAATCAGTGGTTCCTTAACATTATTATTTGTTTATTGCCCAACGTATCGCTATTTTTACAATTTTATTTTTGTGCAAAATCATAAGATGTAATAAAATTATAGTTTTTTGTTGGATTTAGGGCTTGTTTTTAGTCTGCAGGTGTGGTAATATGATGTTAGCTTAAACGGTAATATTTTGGACTTTACCGACTTACAGTTGTACAGTGCTATTGTATGACAGCATTAAATGAAAAGATTCCGGATAACTTTTGGTCTATTCTGTGATGGCAAAAAAATATAACAAACCGCTTTTTATTTTTTACAAGCCTTTCTTTTCTGTAACTCTACATTATTTTTCTTCTTTATTCATCTTTTGCTGCAACAAAGCTATTTTTTCGTTCACCTGTAAGACATCTAATGTTCAGGGGGTAGTAATATGTTCTGGAAAAGGTTCTATAATCTTTGCTTGCGAAGCGGCAAGCGCCCAAATCCCATCGGCAAAGAAATCGGTCTGTCCTCGGGCATAATCAGCAAATGGAAAAATGGCGGTATTCCCAACGGCGAAACCCTGATGAAACTGGCAAGGTATTTTGATGTTTCAGTTGATTATTTGCTGGGACTGAGTCCTTATGTCAAAATCAACGGCGAATTGGTAGCAATGGAATGTACTGATATTGAGCTGAAATCTCAGATTACCAAAAACATCGAGCTGCTGAATAATGAGGGCTTGACAAAAGTTGCTGAATATACCGTCGATCTGATGAATACCCACAAGTATGATCAGACAGACTATGCACATTCTTCTCTTGACGAACAGAATGAACAGCTTTCGGATAATTCTGATTAGCCTTCTGACCGCTAATCGGATTTGTTTGCTGTCCGTCTTCTGCAGTGACATTTTTCAAAGAAGCTTTTGACTGCTTTTTTATACTGCAAATTGATACCTGACTCCTTTGGCACATCTGATGCGCCGAAGGAGCTTTTGTTTTCATCCCTCAGATATAACAGGCACGCTTTTTCAGAGATTCTGAAAAGCGTGCCTGTTTTGCATTCTTTATTATCGTTCTGTTATTTTGTAACCTTCAGTGTAAAGTACTTTTTGACGATCGTACCCTTGCTGTCTTTTACCTTGGCGCAGATATCGTATGTAACGGCAGCACCGGGCTTTATCTTCACGGTTGTATTGCTGCCGTAAGACTGTACTGTCGTCCAGTTTTCGAAGCTGGCTTTTTTGTAATAAACGCCATACAGATAAGGCGCTGTACCGCCGGCAGCAGAAACATTTACGGTAACGGTGTTTCCCAGCTTGACAGAGGTTGCGGACAGTGTTGACTGATTGGTCAAGTCTGCGCTCACCTGAAGACTGAACGTCTTTTTGGCAATCGTACCCTTGCTGTCCTTGACCTTTACCATCAAGTTATACGCATAGGCTCCTGTCGGTTTGAAAGTACAGGTTGATGTTGTACTGTAATCTTTCAGTTTAGAATAAACCGATGCCGTGCTCTTTTTATAGAAATATGCATACTGATACGGAGCTGTGCCGCCGGTAGCGGAAGCTGTCAGCTTAACGCTGCCGCCAAGAGATATGGCAGTTGCCGATGCCTTTGACGTATTTGTCAAAGCGGCAGTTGCAGGATTGACTTTCAGGCTGAAGGTTGACGCTACTACCGTTCCTGCGCTGTCCTTTGTTTTGATCCGCAGATCATAATTGCCGTCAGAGGCCGGTTTGAACACAGCAGATACTGCCGTGCTGTAATCTTTGAGGCGTATATACGCAGAAGACTCTGCCTTTTTGTAAAAATATGCAAACTGGTAAGGTGCCTTGCCGCCCACTGCTGCACCATTCAGCGTAACGCTCTCGCCCTTATTGATGACGGCTGCACTGACTGAAGCATTTGAAACCAGTTTTGAAGATGCGCTTACCTTGATGGTGACAACATCGGTAACAGAAAGATTGTTGTCATTTGCTCTTACGGAAATAATATAGGTGCCTGCCTTTGTGGGAGTCCATGTGCAGGTATTGCTCGTTGAAGTTGCCTTTACCGTATTGCCGTCGTTGCAAAGGAAGGTGTAGTAAACCGTACCGCTGCTGTTGGCCGTTGTTGCCGTCAGGGTAACCTGCTGTCCGATTGCCGCCGTTGTCACAGAAGACTTCAGACCTACTGTCAGACTCTTGACAGACGCAGGAAGATCAATCAATTTCTGATCCTTGAACAGCTTTTTCGCAGAAGAACTCTGCGCCAGACCCGTACCGGTAGGATACTGTACTCCGGAACCGTTATTAAAGATAACGTTGACATTTCCGGTGAACTTGGACGGAAATTCATACGTCCAGTAATCATTCTGTTCTTCGCTCATCAGTTCTCCCGGCCATGCTGCGTTATTAATGACAGATGCTCCGGATTCATCATAAACATAACAATAAACCTTTGCCCAATTGTAAGCAGAATTATCAAATACGATGCCGCCCTTTGACAAAGACGGATATTCGGAGCTGATAACCTTCTTGGTAAAGTTATAAGTCTTGGTTTTGGTAATACCGTCTTTCGTGCCGGTCACGGTAATCTGTACTGTTGCGCCGGTTGCGGTAAATTTGCCTACATTGAGTGTTTTGGTACCTGTAATTGTGCCGCTTTTACCTTCTGAGGTGGTATATGTTGCCGTAGTTGCGCCACTTACGGTGATTTTTACGTTGGTGCTGTCTGTTGTAAACACGGAAGAACCGTTTTCAGCTTCTGCATTGATTCTGATAACGGTTGGTTCAACCGGAGTAACTTTGCCATAATCCTTTGCGGGATTGTAGACAACGGCAATTCCGTCCGCATTCTTTACAGTTCCCTTTACCACGCCGCCGCTGACAGTGAATTTTTCTCCTGTCACCTGATCGTAGTAAGTGCCGTCTGTCATTCCTACACTCAGCGAAACTGCGCCGGGACCCTCGCCTCTGACGATGACAATACCTGTTTTACCTCTCATGTTATAGGCTGTGTGTCCGGAGGATCCCAGTTTTTCGGACTGCCCGACAAAGAAGTTGCGGAAACGGTTGGCTGCTACAACGGCAGGATCTGCCCATGTCAAAGTTCCCACATCGCCGAGTTGTGTCTGTTCGTCAATATTTCCCATAATGGTGGCAACAGACTGTCTTGCCTTGGAAACATCTCCTGCCAGAATATCTTTGGAATAATAGGGTCTTGCAAAGAAAAGACCGGTCGAGTCCTTTCTGGACGCCATGATTGCCCATGTCTGCTTAATGACACGGTCGTTAGCATCATAAGATGAACCGCCGCCCATGTATGTATCGTGAGATTCCGGCCAGAGTACCGCATGGTCGGCTTTGCCGTGAATATAACTGTTAAAGCCGCCGTCAGCCAGCGACTCTACACTGCCGTGCATGACGCTGTTACGCAGATTGTCACTCTTTGAGTTATCTGTCAGGGACATTTTGCTCAGATAATAGTTTTCTGCATTTGTATCGTCCAGACGATTAAGGACTTCTCCGTAAAAATAGATGCCGTCATAACCGTTCTTCTGCTTATAGTATGTTCTTGCGCCGTCCAGTACAACATCCCAGAAATTGCTTGCAAAGGCTGCATTATCCCTTGGCGTTTCGATATGCTTGGCTGCGTCAAAGCGAAAACCGTCTGCACCGCAGTCAATACATTCCTTCAGCAGGTTGAGTACCATCTGCTGAACCTTGCTGTCACCTGTGTTCAGATCCGGCATACCCATATTGCCCTGCGTAACATCAAACCGTCCGTCACTGGAATGTGTCCATGATGTACTGATGTGCCAGTAGCTGGGATCGGTGAGCATATCTTTCTTCCAGAATTCACCGACCTGCGGGGAAATATCTGACATAACGGCTTTTTGCTGCTCTGCAAGAGAAGTGGACTTATCGGCTATTTTGTAGCCCTGTATATTACCCATGTGATTGGCAACAATGTCTACGATAACCTTGACGCCGTATTTTTCAGCCTCATCACACATTGCCTTAAACTCTGCTTTGGTGCCGTACCATGTATATCCGTTATCGCAGATGGAGAATGTAACCGGCTGATATGCTTTCCACCAGTTGCCGTCTTCGCCGCCTGTTCCGTTAGGGATACCCACGTTGCCGTATGCTACACCTTCCCAGTAGTAATCCTTCGGCTGCTGTACCGGTGAAGTCTGAATGGAAGTGTAGCCTGCTGCGGCAATATCTTTCATGTATTTTTTGATATTGTTATAGGACCAGTTCCAGCAGTGCAGAATGACGCCATGCTGTGAGGTATCCGCCAGACCGTAATCAACGGTTGCGGCAGCGCTGACCACTGGTGCAGCCACTTCCGACAGCTTGCTGCCCAACATTCCCGAGAAGGCACTGCCCAGTATTGTCACGGACAGTACGGCTGCGCCAAGCTTTGACATCATGCCTGTCACTTTGTTCTTATAGTTTGACAATAAAAACACTCCCCTATTGTATTATTTTCTGGCTCTTTGTCAATAGTTGGGGTAAATCCGAATTAAAACAGAAAAGAAGAATGGAACAAGCGATAGCAAAGAAGCTGTCGCTTGTTC
>JBGUWM010000154.1:0-5821 GCA_045221175.1 Acutalibacteraceae bacterium
AAAACTACCCCAAAGGCGGACACGGGTGCAGCGTCACGCTGCCGCACCCGGCAGGCGAGACCCGGGGGACATCGGTGATTGGTTATAGTTATGGGATATATGACAGATTGTGGTTTTTTTTTTATTACATGACTTGATGATTACGGAACACGCCGTCACATGATTGATGATGGTTCTGTTGTTTTGTTTGGCTTTACGATGTGCAGAAAAGCATTGCAGATTGTCTTTTGGCAGTTTCGCTTGTCAGTATGCAGCAACGGGAACTATGCGGGAAATAATCGGGACGAATCGTTTTGCAGATGATTGGGCAGCTTTTTCTGCGGACATGATGACATAAAGAAGCTGTCAGACAGCAGCGCTGTTCTGTGCAAATGCTTGAAGGCGGCATGAAAAGGTGCTGAAAATAAGACAAAATAATCATGGAAGGCGGTTGTATCTTTGGCGGATTTTTCCGTGGTTTCGGGCTTTACAATTTGCCGTGTTTTGGTGTATGATAGTGGAGTAGGAATAGGATTCCGATACCTGCATTCCGTGGATTGTAAGCGGTCTTCGGAAAGAGATGACCGCTTTGTCGGTCAGGGGTATTTGCAAGGGAAAAGGAGGAGCTTAAAAAATGGAGAATAAAAACGATCTACACTCCTTTATGGCTGTAAACGCCAGAGAAGTGCCGGAAACAGGAAAGCTCAGCCTGGCGAAGGATACTGCACAGACTGTATCTGCTGCCGTAACTGATACTTCCGATCAAAAGGAACTGAAGGATAACAATGAGCCTGCTGTAAAAGACGATTCCGAAACAGCAGATAAAGCAGATTGGGCGGCAGAAAACGAGAACGAAGTACAGTCTGAAGCAGTCGTTTTGGATAAAAACGCCGAACAAACGGAAGAAAAGGATATTGCACCTGAAACTGATACGCAGGCGCAGAATGATGAAGAAGAAATCATATTTGCCGGCAGCAGCGACGTAAAACCGGTAAAAACGGCATTTTCTGCCAAGCAGCAGGAAATGCCGGATACGGCAGATGACAGTGAAGATGTTGTTTTTGCCGAGGCGGTTAAAAATCCGCCGAAGTCCCGTATCAAGGTGCAGCGTGAAAAGAAAAAATTTCCCGTGGGTATTGTGGCGGCGGTTGCATCTGTTGCAGTGGTTGCCGCAGCAGGCGGTCTGATTGCGTGGACAATCAGCAAAAACAGCGTTGAAACAGCAACAGAGACGACGGCAGACAGTAAGGATTCTCCGGAAATATCGGTTGTATCCAGAACTTCTGACGATGCGGTGGACTTTTCAGACGTCTCGGAGGAGCCGCTGGATATTGAAAATGTTGATCCGACCAATATACTTTTTGGCGAAAACGTTACCGTTGAAGGTGTGAATCTGGCAGGAAAGTCGCTGACGCAGGCGTACGACGCTATGCAGGAACGCTTGCTTGAGATCAGGGAACCGATTTCTATTTCGGTGGTATGCGACGGAAAAAGCCTGACGCTGACACAGAATGACTTTGGTTTTGATACGGATATTTCATCTGTTCTGGTACAGGCCTATCATTACAGCCGTGGGGAGCTGGATAATCCGACTGTTGAGAGCAGCTTTGACGGCAAAGTGACAGATTTTAAGGTGCAGTCGGCAATCAATACGGAGTCTGTGGAGGCGGCTATTAACAAAACCGCCGAGTTTTATGATATTCAGCCTGTGGACGCTCATGTGACAAAATTTGATCCTACTGCGGCACAGAAATTTGAATATGCAGACGGTTCGGACGGCTTTCTGGTTGATCATGATGAACTGAGCGAAAAGATCAAGACGATTTTGTCCGCAGGAGAAAAAACCGGAAGCGTTTCCATTTCAACACATCAGACGCCCTTCAAGGTTTCGATGGAAGATATCAAGGCGAATACCCGCCTGATTGCTTCTCACAGTACAACGGCTTCGAATGTATACAATTCCGTTTATAATATGGAGCTTGCTATCAAGGCTGCAAACGGCAGTGTGGTTATGCCCGGCGAAAAATTCTCTTTCAACAACACAACGGGCGATACGACGAATGGCAACGAACATACTTATCCTAACGGTACAACCGGTGCGTATCTGCCTTCTACCGCTTATTCACAGGGAAAGGTAGTACAGGAATACGGCGGCGGTATATGCCAGGCTTCTACGACCATGTTCCTCTGTGCCGTCAAGGCAAATATGGAGATTACAGACCGCTATGCACATATGTATGCCTCTTCTTATGCGCCTTATGGTCTGGACGCTACGGTTGACTACGGTAATCTGGATATGAGCTTTATCAACCCGACGGATTATCCGGTATACATTGCGACCTATGTTTATGATTACAACGGCGACGGTCTGGACGAGCTTTGCGTGGAAATGTACGGTCCTCTTTCGGAGGAATATGACGAAATTGTTCCCATCGGATGGGTTACTTATGCGGGTGAAAAATCATTCTCCGCAAGAGGCGCTAAGGTGTTCTTCAAAAACGGTCAGGAGGTTCGCCGTGAAAACCTTCCCAGCGGCTCTTATGATTATCATTACGAAAGCTACTCCTCTGTGGTTGGCTATATGCCTGACGACATCAGTTACGGTCCCTCCGCTTCTGCTACATGGTCAGCTCCGACGATCTATTCTCCCAACGGCTGCGGTGACAACGGACCGGTTGCATACGGCACAGCAGCAGACGTGCTGAAAAAAGCAAGAAGCTCCTCCTCTGCACAAACCCCTCAGGCTTCCCGCTGATGATAGCTTATGATATAACATACAGACAGGACACGGCGCTAAAACCGTGTCCTTCATGCAGTTTGAAAGGATGATCGTTAGTATATGGGTAAATCCGAAAACAAAGAAAACAATCTGAATGTGGTGAATCTCAGTAAGGATAATGCCAAAGAAGTTGCCGCCAAAAACAAGAAGAAGAAAACTGCATTGATTGCTGCTGTTTCCGCTGCGGCGGTGTTGTGTATCGGTACGGTAGCAGCAGTCGTTGCCGTAAATGTCAATCAGAATGCCCAGCCTGCGTCCACCGAATCGGCTTATACGGATTCGGCAGTACCCGGCGTTGAAGGAAACACCGATTTATCCGCTGTGTCCCAGGGGGGAAGACCGATTTCTGAAAATCCCTTTGAATCTTCTGCAAACGGTTCTTCCAAAGCAGATCCGTCCAAAGCTTCCGCCGGTTCTACAGACCCTTCAAAAGCTGACAGCAAGGTTTCTCAGCAGAGCGTTAAGCCTGAAGATATTCAGTTCGGTGATAAGGTCACCGTAATGGGTGTGAAGATGAAGGGCATGACTCTTTCTGAGGCCTATGACGTCTTGCAGGAGAAGGTTATGGCTATGCGTGACCCCATTTCGATTACGGTCACCTGTGACGGAGAGAGCATTAAGCTGAATGAAAACGACTTTACTTTCAGCACAGATCTTTCCGACGTGCTGCTGGACGCTTACCGTCTCAGCCGCAAAGAACAGACAAAGCCGAACTATGATGCCACTGTCAAAAACGGCGTAACGGATTATCAGGTTGACTGCTGGCTGGAAGAAAGCTCCGTATCAGAGGGCGTAAAAAAAGTAGCGGATTATTGCAATGAACCGCCGGTAAACGCTCATGTAGCCTCGTTTGATCCCAATGCAAAAGAAAAGTTTACATACGCTGACGGTCATGACGGCTATACTGTCAACGAAAAAGAGCTGGAAACCAATATCCGCAAGATTCTTAACAGTCCTGCTAAAAAGGGTACGTTCTCTCTGACGAAGAAAAAAACTGCCTATAAGATCACGATAGAAGACGTAAAAGCCAACACCAAGCTGATTGCATCACATCATACCACGGCAATGAATGTTTATAATTCCAATTATAACATGGGGCTTGCCCTGAGAGCTGCCAGCGGTACGGTGCTGCAGCCCGGGGAAGTGTTCTCTTTTAACGAGATGACCGGCAACACGACTAACGGTGACACGCATTATTATGCCAACGGAACCGTCGGCGGTTATCTGCAGTCCACTGCGATTGTAGGCGGTCAGTATGTTCCCGAATATGGCGGCGGTATTTGTCAGGCGTCTACTACCTTGTATATATGTGCTATGAAGGCGGGACTTCAGGCGATTGAGCGTTATCCCCATGCTTATCCGTCTTCTTATGCGCCCAAGGGGCTCGATGCTACCATCAACTACGGTTCTTTGGATATGAAATTCAAGAATACGCTGAAAATGCCTGTTTATATTGCAACCTATTTCTATGACTGCGATAACGACGGATATGATGAGCTTTGTGTAGAAATGTATGGTCCCATTTCTACAGAATATGATGAAGTAGTTCCCGTGGGTTGGGTTACTTATGCCGGATCCAGCAGCTTTGGCAACAAAGGCGCTCAGGTATTTTTCAAAAACGGCAGAGAGGTCAAGAGAGTTCTTCTTCCCGGCGGAAGCTATGACTATAAATATGACAGCTACTATTCGGCTCTGAACGAAATTCCGGCGGACCCTGATAACGGACCTTCTGTTTCGCCTACTAACACAGTACCGAGAATCTATTCTCCCAACGGCTGCGGCAGCAGCGCTCCGATTCCCTATGGTACGGCGGAAGACTATCTGAAAAAGATTCAGGAAGACAAGACCAAGCCTGCTCAGCCCAGCAAGCAGGAGTCAAGCAAGCAGGAGTCAAGCAAACAAGAATCCAGTAAGCAGGAATCCAGTAAACAGGAATCCAGTAAGCAGGAATCCAGTAAGCAAGAGTCCAGTAAGCAGGAATCCAGCAAACAGGAGTCAAGCAAGCAGGAATCCAGCAAGCAGGAGTCAAGTAAGCAAGAGTCCAGTAAGCAGGAGTCAAGCAAACAGGAATCCAGCAAGCAAGAATCCAGCAAGCAGGAGTCCGGTCAACAAGAAGAATCAAGCAAGGTTGAAGAAACAGCAGAGCTTGAAAGTGAAACAACCGGATCTGAGGCTTAAAAACCGCAGATTCAGCAATATGACATACAAATCTGCCTGATCTGATCAAAGGTCAGGCAGTAGTTTTAAAAAGAAAGCGTGTTCTGACATGACCAAAGAACAGAAAGAAGGGGAAGCAGTAATGACAGAAAAAGAAAAAATGCTGACAGGAAGACTGTACGATCCGAGAGATCCACAGCTTCTGGCAGATGCGGCACGCTCCAGAAAACTTACAAGATTATTTAACAACACCACAGAGGAACAGCAGGAGTATCGAGTTCAACTATTGAAAGAACTGTTTGGCAGTACCGGAAAGAATATTTATATTGAACCGCCGTTTCGGTGTGATTACGGCAGCAACACCTATATCGGTGAGAACTTTTATGCCAATTTTGACTGTATTATTCTTGACGTGGCAGAGGTGCATATCGGCAAGAACTGTCTGTTTGGTCCCAGAGTCAGTCTTTTTACGCCTTGTCACCCCACAGACGCCGCAATCCGCAATTCTTACCGGGAATATGGGAAAAAGATCATTATCGGTGATAATGTGTGGATTGGCGGTAATACGGTGATCAATCCGGGCGTTACTATCGGCAGCAATACGGTGATTGGTTCGGGGTCTGTTGTCACAAAGGATATTCCGGATCATGTGGTAGCTGTGGGCAATCCCTGCAGAGTGATACGCACCATTAAAGATAATGAACGCAACGATTGGATTGAAGACTGATTCAGTAAAGTCATACAACCAATTGATGTTTTATCAGCCTGTTTTCATCAGAGGACAGGCTGATTTTGTTTATTCCTGAAATCATCTTTTCAGGCTCTTTGTCAATAGTTGGGGTAAATCCGAATTAAAACAGAAAAGAAGAATGGAACAAGCGATAGCAAAGAAGCTGTCGCTTGTTC
>JBGUWM010000155.1:0-5371 GCA_045221175.1 Acutalibacteraceae bacterium
AGCGCAACAAAAATAACAAGCATTGTATTTTGCGCCGCACAGCGAGCGAAAATACCAAATGCTTGTTGGGGACACCCCAAGCCCCGAAATGACCGCACAGCGGTCAGAAAATAATCGGCTTACGCCGAAATTAAAACAAAGGAGACACCAATATGGAAACCGAGAAAAAGAAGCGTGGCAGACCGCCTAAACACAAGGCTATGGAGTTCGAGGGTATGACCTATGAGGGTGCTATCAACCACGCACTTGACCAAGTGGTCAGAGCCGACCTTGACAAGTGCCTTGCCAACAAGGACGAGAGCCAGCTTACGGACGATGAACGCAAGTACCTGAAACGCAAGAGGGAGAAGAAGTCTTACACCCTTAACGTGAGGTTCACGGAATCGGAAATGCAGGACATCTTAGCAAAGTGTGAGCAATACGGGTACAAGAACAAGACGGAGTATATCCGAGATTGTGTTCGTGTGAGGGTTGATCTCACTCCCGACCGTTCCGAAATTGCCGAATGCAATCGTCTGATGAAACGCATTGGAGCGAACATCAATCAGATACTTGTCCGACTTTACAGCACAGGTCACATCTATGCCGAGGATATTACCGAGATAAAGAGAGGGGTTAATGAAATTTGGCATACACTTCTATCCATACGATCAGGGCAACAGTCAGCGCAGCGATCGCTTACATCACAAACGGAGATAAGACCATCAACGGTTTATATGTCAGCTCTTATGCTTGCCGAGCCGACAGCGCAGGAGCAAGCGAGGACTTCCGAGCCGTCCGACAGCAAGGCACAGGACGAACCGAAATCCTTGCCTACCACATGATTCAGAGCTTTGCCCCCGGTGAAGTCACGCCCGAACAGGCTATGCAGATCGGAGAGGAGTTGTGCGACCGTTATCTGAAAGGCGATTATCAATATGTTATCGCTGTCCACAACGATAAAGACCACCTGCATTGCCATATCATTTTTAACAACACCAATCTGTATAACGGACTCAGCTTCACCACTGAGCATAATCAGGGCAGGAAGTCGGAAAGAGCATGGTCTGAGCTGCGTGAAATATCCGACGAGATATGTGCCGAACAAGGTTTATCGCTCATCGACCCGAAGGGCATGGGCGTATCTTACCTTGAACGGTTGAAGCAACAAGAGGGCAAGTCGTGGAAAGAAAAGCTCCGCATCCGAATTGCAGAGGTTATGCTTTACAGCCGTGACTTTGCGGACTTCCTCAAAAACTGCACCGCCAGCGGTATCGAGTATGTTTACACTCCGAAGAACAAGTACAAGCTGAAATTCAAGCTATCTGGTGACGGTCAGCAGAGGTTCACAAGAGCCGAAACGCTGGGCGATGGATTCACCGTCGAAAGCATCACCGAGCAGATTGCGGAGATACAGGAAAAGCTGTCAGCGGCGAATGTCACTCCCGATATGCTTATCGAACCGCCGAAGCCTGTTGCTGTTCCCAAGCATGAGCCGAAGCCGACAAAGACAGTCACCGCACCGACAAAGCCGAAACAGTCTGCTGAGCCTGAAACTATCACGGAAACGAGTGAAACCGCAAAGAGAAAAGCTGCTGCGGAACAGGTTGAGAAGTTCTTTGCAGCCCGACGAGCAAGACGGCAGGCACAGCTTGATATGCTTAACGCATCTTCTGCAAAGCCCACCGAGCCGAAACCTGAACTGCCTACCCCGATACCACAGCCCACACCTACGGAGAGTAAAGCACCTGAAAAGAAAGAAGATCCATGGAAAGCTATCAGAGGTATGGGCAGAGCAAACGAAATCATCGCAGACCTTGAAGCTGGTGGCGTTATGTCATTCAGCGAGCTGTCTGGATTCTTCTTCAATACACCTCACTCCGATGACCACACAACTGAGCTTGCCGACCTGAAAAAGAAGTTTACAGCTATCGACACTCTCATTGCAAAGATGAAGCACCGTGATGAGCTGGAGCCTGTTTACAAGGAGTATCAGGGCAAATCGGGCTGGTCGCAGAGCCGTTTCAAGAAGAAAAATGCCGCCACGATCGAGGACTATGAAGCAACAGTCGAATACATCAAGGAGCATATCAAAAGGTATGCTGTTGACGGCAAACAGCCGACAATGCTTGACCTTTTGGAGAAGTCCAACAGGCTGAAATCGAAGTGGAACAGGCTTAATGTCGAGCATACCACATTCCTCACCAAGCGTGAAACGGCGAAGAAATACACCCGTCAGGTGCGCCAGTACATCAACGAACAGCAGATGAAGCGTGAGCGTGAAAAGTACAGACAGAAGAAGCTCACCCAGCAGAGAAAGAAAGACACACTCGAATAAAGAAAGGACGATATTATGAGCAAAATCGGATACATCAGAGTTTCCACCGAGCATCAGGAGACAGCGAGACAGCAGGAGATCATGTGCGACTATCAGGTTGACCGCATTTTCTCTGAGAAGCTGTCAGGAGCAAACACAGACCGCCCTCAACTCAGGGCTATGCTTGACTATGTGCGTGAGGGAGATACCCTCTATGTGGAAAGCATCAGCCGTCTGGGGCGCTCCACAAAGGACTTGCTGAATATCATCGACACCCTCACCGACAAAGGAGTTACCCTTATCAGCCACAAAGAGAAGATTGACACCGATACGCCTACGGGCAAATTCATGTTGACCGTTTTTGCTGCCCTCTCTCAGTTGGAGCGTGAGCAGCTCAAACAGCGACAGCGTGAGGGCATCGAGATTGCTAAGGCACAGGGCAAGTACACGGGACGGAAACCTCTCCCCACCGACTGGACGAGGTTCGGGCAGCTCTATGGGGAATGGAAGTCGAAGAATATCACTGGCAGGGATTTTATGCGGAGAATGGATATGTCGGCAAATACTTTCTACCGCCGTGTGCGTGAGTATGAAATCCGTCACGGCATTGCCGAGCCGACCTCAGCTTGACCGTCAGGCGAAGGTCAAAGCCACACAGCACCGTCCGAGCCTGCGGAGCGGAAAACTAACCGCTGAAAAGAAAAAGCCCTCAGAAACGCTTACAGAGCGTTTCCGAGGGTATATGGTTATTATTCACTTTAATTGAAACGGTTATAGATTTGGCGAATATCGATTTTGGGGATAATAATCATTTATCATGGTAGTATATTCCTCTTTTTATGTAATGCCTAAATATAAGGAAGGATATTAATGTAGGTAGAGTAGATATCAGAAGAGAAGCCATCAATACACCATAATCACTAAACCATATAGATCCAATTGAATTTAGATAAATGGAATTGGTAAACTTTTCTGACGATTGGATAATAACGACAGGTATTAGAATGGAGTTCCATGATTCAAAAAAAGTGATAATGAATGCTGATATAAAAACTGGCTTTAAGTATGGGATGCATAATCTAAAAAATATTCTTACATCACTTGCTCCATCAAGGCGTGCTGCCTTAATAATATCAAATGGGAATTTCTTAATATTCTGTCTAAAAAGAAACACTAAAAATGGTGTGTTAAGAGAAGACAGAATCAATGCAAAGTAAGTGTTTAGTAATGATAAGTTCTTGAATATTAGAAAAGTCGGCAACAGCAACGACGATGCGGGAATATACATTGAAAGAACTGTAACTGTAAAGAATAGTTCTGATAGCTTTGAGCGATGAAACTCATATCCAAATCCTGCAAAGGAGGCTATGAATATACCTAAAAGCGAAGATGTTGTTGAAATAATAACTGAATTCAATATGGAGTTAATGAATCCTTTTTGATGATAAGCAGACATAATATTCTTGATGAGTCAATCCCAAATTCTGTGTAAACGCAAAATAGTGCAATAGAAGGGTGTATGATGAGACCGATTGTGAAAGCAGTCGGTCTTATCTGCATATTAGCACATGATTATTTGATTGTCAAGATGAAAATGTTATTCAGGTATCCTGTCGCCGTAGTAGATCACAAGCTGAGCATAGATGCTGCTCCAGTCCTGACGGCGACCGGTCCATTTTTTCGTGATGTCCTTCATAGCCAGATACAGCATCTTAAAAAGGCTGTCATCTGTCGGAAATACGGACTTTGCTTTGGTGACCTTCTTCAGCTGGCGATTGAAGCCTTCTATGGTATTGGTCGTATAGATCAGCTTTCTCAGTTCCTGAGGGAACTTGAAATATGTGCTGAGATTAGGCCAGTTTTCGTACCAGGACTTTGAGATCTTGGGATATTTAATGTCCCAGGCTGCTGCAAAAGCCTCAAGAGCGTCCAGAGCAGCTTCCTCGTCTACAGCGGTATAGACCTTTTTCAGGTCAGACATAAGTGCCTTGATGTCCTTGTAAGAGACGTATTTGCTGGAATTTCTGAGCTGGTGGATTATGCAGTTCTGGATATCAGTTTTCGGAAATACCGCTTCTATAGCCTGAGAGAAGCCTGTCAAATTATCTGTGCAGGCGATAAGGATATCCTCAACACCTCTGTTGCGCAGACTGTTCAGAACGCCTGCCCAGAACTTTGCGCTTTCATTTTCACCTACCCACATACCGAGAACGTCCTTCCTGCCGTCCATATTAACGCCTATCGCTATGTATACAGCCTTTTTGATTATCTGTCCTTCACTGCGTACATGGTAGTGGATAGCGTCAAGGAATACGACTGCATATACGCTTTCAAGCGGTCTTTGCTGCCATTCCTTTGCAACAGGGAGGACTTTGTCTGTGATACGGCTTACAGTAGTATCGGATATCTCCAGTCCGTAAATATCACGTATATGGTCCTCAATATCAGACGTAGACATACCCTTGGCGTACATGGAGATGATCTTGTTCTCCATATCCTGAGAGATACTTGTCTGATTCTTAGGCAGTATCTTGGGCTCAAATTCACCGTTTCTGTCCCTTGGTACTTCGATATCTACCTTGCCCATACTCGTGCGAAGAGTCTTCTTGCTGTGGCCATTTCGGCTATTATCAGTATTCTTGTTTTTAACGTCATAAGGCTCATACCCAAGCTCAGAATCCAGCTCTGATTCAAGGCTGCCTTCCATAAATCCGGCAAGCGCTTCCTTGAACAGTTCCTGGATATCGTCCATGCTCTGGATATTTGCTGCCGAAAGAAAATCGCTTATCAGCTCTCTTCTTGCACGCTGCTCTTCTGTTTCATTTCTTCGTCTTCTTCCCATAATTATAACCTCCGAAGTAGTGTCTCTTCTATTATACACTACTTCAGAGGTTTACACAAATTTTAGGATAGACTCATTATCTGAGATTAAGCGTTGATTTTTCATAACTATGATATGTTGGTTAAGCGGTTTTGAATGTGCTGTCAGATACTTGTTAAAACGGTCTAAAGCATCGTTAAACTTTTCAAATGAAGCATTGCAAGACCTGATCAATTGCTTGATGTGTAAAAGTT
>JBGUWM010000156.1:0-4213 GCA_045221175.1 Acutalibacteraceae bacterium
GTTTTCTGCCGCCTGTGAACTCTGGCGGCACAGCCGGGGCAGTATTTTGCCCGGTTGGATTTGGGGACGAACACACCGCCGCAGACCGCACAGCGTTTCAAGTCCTTATCCCGGAAAATTTCCGCTTCCAGCGTCCCGTCCAGCGGCAAGACCGCCCAGCGGAACCACTTACAGCAGACCGAGAAAGAAATCGTCTGCGGGCAGGTGCAGGTGTCCCCATCGTCAAGGGCAATGCAGTTGCCGTCCTCACAGCAACAGCACTCCCGGCGTATCAGGGCGCTTGCCCGTTTCCGCTGCGCCGGGGTCATGCGGTAAAGGGAACCGTCCGGCCTGCATTCCAGCGGCGGCAAGTCTTTGTAGGGATTATTTTTCATGCGTTCCCTCCGTTTTGCTTTCCGCTGCCGTTCTCCCCGAAAAGGCTTCCTGCCCCATTCCTGCGGCGTGTTCCGGCGTTGGCACGCTCACCATAACTTCGGGACAACTTGTCCCAAAGTGACCTCTGGACAAAGTGTCCAGAAGTCGGCTCCTTGCGGTGCTTCCCCAGCCGGGGGTATTCCTTTTCGGACGGTCATTCGGTTTTCAAGGTGCTGTCCATCGATGAACTAACCTAAGTCTACACCGAAATGACCGCCCGTCCCGTATATCCGAAAGGTGGGAAATCTGCCTGAAAATCCCCCCATTTCCACGCTCTCGGAATTGTGGTAGAATGGAAGAAACTGAACAGTAAATTTGAAGTTGTGGAGGTAACACATAGATGGATCAAGGTAGAATTATTGTAATCACAGGTTCGCCGGGGACGGGGAAAACTACAACGGCATCTACTGTTGCAAAAGAATCGGATTTGGAAAAATCTGTGCATATGCACACAGATGACTTTTATCATTATTTGAGTAAAGGGGCAATACCACCATATTTGCCAGAATCAAATGAGCAAAATTTGATTGTCATTGAAGCATTTTTAGAAGCCGCGAAGCGATATGCTCGTGGTGGATATGATGTAATTGTAGATGGTATTGTAGGACCGTGGTTTTTAGAGCCGTGGCTCAACATTGTTCAAGAGCATTATGAAGTACACTATATCGTTTTAAGAGCAAGTAAAGAAGAAACTATGAAGAGAGCTATCAAACGCTCAAAGTTAGACAGAGAAACAAATATTGAATTAGTTGAAACGATGTGGGAACAATTTTCCAATTTAGGAATCTATGAATCAAATGTTATTGATACAACTACGCACTCAGTCAAAGATACTGTATCAGCAGTAAAAGAAAAAATTGTAAGGGGTACTGCTTTACTGCTTTAGGCAATTCCAGTTTGTCGAGCAGACAAGGAGGGAGAACATGGAACTATCCATACAAGAACGCCTGAAAGACCTGCGTGTGGAGCGTGGCCTGACGCTGGAGCAGCTTGCGGAAGAAACCCATCTCTCCAAGTCTGCGTTAGGCAGCTATGAGGGGGACAAGTTCAAGGACATCAGCCACTATGCCCTTATCCAGCTGGCAAAGTTTTACGAAGTGTCCGTTGATTATCTGCTGTGCCGTTCTGAAACAAAAAATCACCCAAACGCCGATCTTGCAGACCTGCGTTTGAGTGATGATATGATTGAATTTTTGAAAAGCAGGCTGGTGGATAATGCCCTCCTGTGTGAACTGGCGACGCACCCGGATTTTCCCCGGCTCATGGCTGACCTTGAAATCTATGTAAACGGCATAGCGGCAAAGCAGGTACAGGGGGCAAACGCCATTGTGGACGCTGTGAGCGCAACTATTATGAAGCAGCACAATCCCGGTCTGACCGACCCGCAGTTAAGGCAGCTGATCGCCGCCCACATTGACGATGACAGCTTTTGCCGCCATGTGATACAGCAGGATATAAACAAGATAGCCCTTGACCTGCGGAAAGCCCACAAGGACGATTTTTTCAGTGTCCCGGAGGACAATCCTCTGGAAGATTTCTTGCAGACCGCCGAAGAAGCCGCCAGCCCAAACAGCGACCCGGAACAGGCTGCGATGGCCTTTATCTGCAAGCGGCTCAAACTGAACTATGGGAAGCTGTCGGAGGAGGAAAAGAAATGGCTGAAAAGGATTGCACAGAAGTCGGACTTGCTGAAAAATCCAAACCCGCAGCGGGGAAGAAAATGAGAAATTAGATATGCAAAAAGGAAAAATGAGATTCATTGAAGTAGAAACCAAAAACAGGACGGCGGATTTCATAAATCGGCTGCTGACGGTATGGGAAAGTTCTGTAAGAGCAACACACCTGTTTCTGTCGGACAGTGAAATCAAAAAGATAAAAGAATATGTACCGCAGGCGCTCGCTGGAATTGCGCATTTGATGATCGCAGAAGATGATAGGGGCTGCCCCGGGGCTTTTATGGGGATCAAGGACGGCACCTTGGAAATGCTGTTCATTTCCCCGGAAGAAAGAGGAAAGGGGCTCGGAAAGCGCCTGCTCCAATATGGGATTAAAACCTATGCCGTAGAGCGGGTGGCTGTGAATGAGCAAAACCCACAGGCCAAGGGCTTTTATGAACACATGGGCTTTCAGGTTTATAAAAGGACAGACCTTGACGAACAGGGCAATCCTTATCCGCTTTTATACATGAGCCTTAACATCTAAATCGGATTTTACGAAATCTCATATCCCGCAGAGAAGCAAAAACAGAAAGTACCCTGCCTTATACTCATTATCATCATTGCCCTTTTCCTTGACTTGCTTGTGTCTTTGTGATACACTAACATACATAAAATTAGAGGTGAGGTGGAAAGATGATTAACTTTTCTTGCAAATAAATTGGAATATACAGTGATACTGTGTTTTACAGTACCATTGTACCCATTGCAAGAAAGTTAAAAGTCTATTCACTCGATATATCGTAGGCGTATCACTCTTGATAGGGGTGGTACTATTATGCTGTGACGAGCTGCAAGAATTGACTTTCTTGCAGCTCTTATTTTATGTTCTTTATCCCCGGAATAAAGGAGGAATGCGATATGTCGATGATCCGAGTCGAGAACCTTACCTTTGCCTATCCATCCAGCTATGATAACATTTTTGAAAATGTCAATTTTCAAATTGATACAGATTGGAAACTTGGGTTTGTTGGAAGAAACGGTAGAGGGAAAACAACTTTTCTAAATCTCTTGCTTGGAAAGTACGAATACCACGGGAAAATACAAGCCTCTGTGCAATTTGATTACTTTCCATATCCTGTGAACGACAAAAACAGATTAACTACGGATATTCTCTCGGAAGTCTGCCCGCTGGCGGAAGAGTGGGAGCTGTTGAGAGAACTATCCTACCTGGAAGTCCGTGATGATGTACTTTGGAGGCCATTTTTTACGCTTTCCAATGGAGAGCAGACCAAGGTGCTGCTTGCCGCTCTATTTCTGAATGATGGACACTTTTTACTGATTGATGAACCGACAAACCATTTGGATATGAAAGCCAGAGAAACCGTTTCAGCATACCTGAAACGGAAAAAGGGATTTATCTTAGTCTCTCATGATCGCTGTTTTTTAGATGGCTGTGTTGACCATATCCTGTCGATCAATCGGTCAAACATCGAAGTGCAAAGCGGAAATTTTTCTACTTGGTTCACCAACTTCCAGCGTCAACAAGAATTTGAACTCGCTCAAAATGTGAAGCTGAAAAAAAGCATTGATAATATGCAAAAGGCAGCTAAAAGAACTTCTGTCTGGTCAGACCGAATTGAAGCGTCAAAATATGGGAACGGCCCGGTTGACCGAGGGTATATTGGTCACAAATCTGCCAAAATGATGAAACGCTCAAAGGCTATCAAAGTGCGGCAGCAACGTGCAATCGAGGAAAAGTCCGGCCTTCTCAAAAATTTGGAAACCGTAGAAGATTTGAAAATCGCTCCGCTTCTCTATTTTTCAGATACCTTAGTGACTTTCTCTGATGTTGTACCGATTTTTGACGGCAAAAATGTCTGCCAGCCAATCTCGTTTACAGTAAAACAGGGAGAACGCATTGCCCTTTATGGAAAAAATGGTTCTGGGAAAACGAGCCTTCTAAAGCTACTGGTTGGGCAACAAATAGAACATCGTGGGACAGTTGCAATAGGTTCTGGCATGATATTGTCCTATGTACCTCAAGATACTTCTATGCTGAACGGTTCGTTATCAGAGTTTGCGGAAGCCAATCGTGTTGATGAAAGTTTGTTTAAGGCAATCTTACGGAAAATGGATTTTTC
>JBGUWM010000157.1:0-2951 GCA_045221175.1 Acutalibacteraceae bacterium
CTTGACGATAACGGCGTACCGATTCAGGATATTTCCGTTTTGCTCGGACACGAAAGCGTACAGACCACCGAGAGAATTTATATCAACCGTCGAAAGACCGCAAAGGAGATGACGATAAACGCTCTCGACAGCGCCATAAATTTGAACATCGCATAAAGGTGGTATAATTTTTGGTAGAATTAAAAGAGAAAAGGCTTCGGAAATCGCTTTCCGAAGCCAAAAATGAATGGCTTTTCACGCCACCTTTGATACAATTTTTGTCGCGGTCGATGAACGACAGCAAAAACACCCCTCATTTTCATTTTGAGGGGTGCCATTTTCATTTTAAGGGGTGCCATTTTCATTTTACACTTATTACGTCTTGTCAGACGTTCGCTTTGTGAAGTTTATAACATAAACCTTCGCTTTTTTCTGCGGAGAATTTTAGGAGAAATTTTTAACCAATCATAATTGTCTCTTGCCGACATCTACCCAAGCCGCATACTGCGAGTGTTTTTCAAGCTCCGGCAGTGTCAGCTCGATAGCGCTGTTGCTGCTTCCGCAGGCAATCAGCTGTGGCAGCCGCCGCAGTCGCTGCAGCCGTTGCATAGGATTTTGAACGAGCACGTTTTGCATTTTTGAATATAACGCGGCACGTACAGCTCCTCCTTCGGAACCGGCTCGCCAAAGCTGTTTGTCAGCACAAAGTGCATTGGCTCTCCCTGATAATTCATACCTGATTTATAAGCCTGCAAATTCTGCAATTGCTTGCTGTCGATCCGGTATTTTCTGCCGTCTTTGATGAAAACGGTGCCTGTCTCCATGAAACAAAACGTGATATTGCGTGATACACATTCATCTCTCAGCGATTTTACCCAATCAAAATCACAGGGTCTTGTGCCGCCGTAGTTCTCGCCGCCGCAGGCGACCTGTTCGATCTGACCACTGTCAAGATATTTGCCGACCTTGACAGCTCCTAACAACGGCGCACAGTGCAGTCCTTTGTGTTTGAACGGCAGTTTCAAAAGCAACGGTATTCTTTCGTCAGCTCTGCGTTGGTTTTCGCATGTCACGTTCAGAAAGATGTTATCCCAACCGTCGCCCCAGTTGTCGGGCAGACATTGCAACACCCTCTCAGGTCGTTTCGTTAGCAGCAGAAAAACAACATCGCTACGTGTTTTCATCATTTCCCATGCTTCGTCCCGCCACTCATCCGCTTCCTCCAAAAAGAAATCCGAGGTCATACAGACACTGATCATTTCACCACTCTGTATCTTGTATCGGCGTTTTCTGTCTTTTGACAGCGGATACCCGAATCCGGTTTTTGTCTTATATATGTCCGAACCGTTCTTGCCTACCATTGCGTCAAGATAGTACACATAACAGTTCTGACAGCCTTCGCTGCATTTGATACATCCGTGCCAAGGATTCCAATTGCTGTGCATTGCCATTGCTTTACTCCGCATTGAAAAAATGTTTTCTGTGTAAAAATCGGTTTATCTTCATTTTTATATTCAGCGCAAAATCTTCTCCATTTTTTGCATAATAACAAAGATATGCGGTGTATCAAATGAGCTTTACCGCATCCTTTTCAAGTGTATCCAGCACCTCTGTTCCCATATCTTGGCAGTTGATTTCCAGACCGTTTTCAGCGCACACTTGGACGCACGCCCTCGCGAGCGCATCATCCTCAAACGACTGCACGAGCGATACGGTGAGTGCGTCGCCGACAGCGTTGACGGCAAACACAACAGGCGCAGTGAGTGCCGGGATATACAGCTCCATATCTTTAATCCACGGCTTCATGCTTTCGGTGACGCCCAGAGAACCCACGTTTGTGATGATGCTGCCCATGCTTTGGCGCACCGCCTTCTTTTCTATCAAACAATCGGGCTTGTCGGCAAATATCTCGTCAAGAGGCATCTCACGTTGTTTCAGCCCCAATGCCGAGCGTTCGGCGATCACCTTCAAGGCGTTTTGTTCGGTATTGTTCTGTGCGATCATGCCCTTCATCACAGCGGCGGTCTGTGCAAGCGGCAACTTCTGCATTTCAGGCGTGTAGAAGGTGAGGAACCAACCCGAGAAATTGTGCATCGAATCACTCGGCAGCAGTCTTCTGAAATTGGATGTCAGGCTGTTGATGAGCAGTCTGCCCTCAAGGTCGTAGGCTTTCTGAAAGGCTTTGCAGATGATTGCGTTGATCAATCCCGTCGCGGAGGAACCGCATTCGCGAGCAGAGCCGACAACCTGTTTTGCAGACATCGACAGCTTAAAGCGCTTGAATTCATATCTGCCCGCCTCATCCCAGTATGCAACGGGGAGCGCAAACAGCTTTACATCGCCCAATTGCGGTTGTTCCGGCTTGATGGTTTTATCGTAGTATTTCAGATACGACATTTCGTCCTCGGCTTTTTCGTCATACGGGGCTTCCAACAGTCTGATTTCTCCGTCAGCCGTAACGGGCTTGCCGCATTCCTGCATAGAATCGCAAACCTGACCTTGACCGCGTACAATTCCAATTACAGCAACAACGCCTTTGCCGATAAAAAGAATATGAAAAACGGCTTTGTTGAAAGCGGTATTCGGATGAATACATATATCAGTCGTAACGAAAGCTGGACGCTGACCCAATTGGAGGAGAGAAGCGATTATCTGAAAAATAGGGCGCTCTCCATTTGGGGACTGCCGGAGACTGAATATCGTCCGGAGGAAAAAGAGCTTGATTTCTTTACCCTTGCTGATGATACATCAATGAGCAACCGATTCATTTCAAGGTTTGTGTATAAAAACACTGAGCAACCGGTTTCAAGCTGGGTAGAAATGTATCTGAAGGTTCTGCGAATATTATATGAAGAGGATAAAAGTATTCTGATCAATTCTATCCTACTACGGCGTCTTCTTTGTCAATGCTTTTCGTACCGGGGTCAGGGATTTTGCGGTAGTCGGACGGAGTGAGACCGAATTTCTCAAAA
>JBGUWM010000158.1:0-6504 GCA_045221175.1 Acutalibacteraceae bacterium
CTACTCCCTTAGCAGGGGAGCCTCTTCACCACTTGAGTAATCCTCCATGTATGTAAAGTAATTTACGTATTATTTAATTGGCGGAGAGAAAGGGATTCGAACCCTTGGTCCCTTGCGGGATCACTAGTTTTCAAGACTAGCTCCTTAAACCACTCGGACATCTCTCCGTATCAGCAATAGTTATTTTATCATATCGCTTCATTTTTGTCAACACTTATTTTTTAGTTTTGCTATCCTATGCGCTTGACAAAGCATCTTATTTGCGATAAAATAATAAAATGAAATGTCTCAGTAGCTCAGTAGGATAGAGCGTTCGCCTCCTAAGAAATTGTTGCAACACACACTTTTCGCCCTAAAGTGTGCGGTAATATGGTAGAATAAATTAAAATTTCATACACGTCTTCGTAGCTCAGCCGGATAGAGCGTCCGCCTCCTAAGAAAATGTTGCAACACACACTTTTGGTTGAAAAGTGTATGGTAATGTGGTAGAATAATCGTAAATTTAATACACGTCTTCGTAGCTCAGCCGGATAGAGCGTCCGCCTCCTAAGCGGAAGGCCGTGGGTTCGAATCCCGCCGAGGACGCCATTTTAAGCCGTTTTTGATGAATTTTCATCGAAAGCGGCTTTTCTCTTTTTACGGCTTCCGCTTATCCATATCGTGCTAACAAAAGTGTGCGGTAATCTAACAGATGTTAGCTCGAAATCGCCGTTTTTGCTAACAAAAATCGCTTTCTTGCTAACAGCAGGAAAAATCCCTCAAAAATCCTGCTAACAGAGTTAGGTGTGCGGTATGGTGGTAGTTTGTTCGCAAAATTGAGCTGCGACAACTTCTGACATATAATAATGGCAGAAGGAAGTGATTTTATGAGAACGCCCAAATACCATATATACTTAACGAATGAAGAACGCTCGGAGGTGCTGAAATCCCTGATTGATCTCAAAAACTCCTTTATCGAACAAGGGAGATATACCGATGTAATAGATGAAATAATCGTCAAGCTGTCCTGCGCTCGAAAAAAGAATATTAAGGTAATATACTTATAATAATATATATAGTAGTGTTTTTGAGGTGATGGGATTGAAAGCGTATGAAAAAGCGGAAACCTTTATTGACCGATATAGTAACAGTTTTGAGGAGTATTTAAGCTCCGTTGTCAATAAACTGCGTGATACGGATTCAGAGTACAAAGATATTGAGGAGCGTATTACCAAACTGTACGAAGATTATCCGATAGTAAAGGCTGTTTTCGACTTGGAGCAAGCTGCTGCGCTGTCCGAACCGGATTGTAAGGCTCTTTTAGAAGTCCTCACACTTCGCAACAGGCTTTTCGATAAACAACAGGAAGCCATATATTTGAGGGGCTGTTATGACAATATCAGGTATTTGAATAAAGCCGGAATTATACAAACAGATTAAAACTGAAAAATGACAATTGAAGCCGTCTGTTCCTTAATTGGAGCAGGCGGCTTTTTTGCGTTCTAAAAGTTTTTGAAAAATTTTTGCGTAGAGGTTGGATTTAATCCTCTCCCATTCCTTTATTTATGGAGGGGTAATTTCAGAGTAAACGGAAAGGACCTTTTCGCTGAACATTGACAACTGAATATCATTTCTTCAAGTACGTTACTTGTGTAAGCAGAAATGCGAAGCTAACGCAGCGGTACGCCACGACCTCTCCTTGTTTGAGAGCGAGCGCTAATTCCGTCTGCGAGTATCGGGCTGCTCCCGATATGGCGACGACCTACACAAGTGATAATGATACTTCTCTACGGAGCTGGCGGAGAACCCGGCAGAGGTGAGATTCCTATGAGCCTGATAGCAGTCAGGCGCTTGAAGAACTTCCCATATAGATTTATCTATCCGCTGGGGTGTCGAGGACAAGTAAGCGGAAAAGTTACATAGCTGTTTTTGCAGGACAGCTATAAAACTATTTGAAAGGAGGAAAACGAATGCCAAACTGCAAAACTATTGCTATATGCAATCAGAAGGGCGGTGTCGGAAAAACGACTACCACAATGAACTTGGGCATTGGCTTGGCGAAGCAAGGTAAAAAGGTGCTCCTCGTTGACTGTGATCCACAGGGAGATTTAACTACCTGTCTTGGTTGGCAGCGTGTCGATGAAATCCCTGTTACCCTCGCTACCAAAATGCACGAGATTATCCGTGACGATAGCACAGATGTAAAAAGCGGTATTCTCCATCACGAAGAAGGCGTAGACCTCATTCCTTCCAATACGGATTTGGAAGCGCTGGAGATGTACCTTGTGACGGCTATGAGCCGTGAGAACATCTTGAAGAACTATCTGAACAAGGTGAAGCCGAACTACGACTACATTCTTATTGATTGCAGACCTTCACTCGGTATGTTGACCTTGAACGCTTTGACGGCTGCCGACAGCGTTGTTATTCCTGTTCAGGCACAGTATTTACCTGCAAGGGCTATGACGCAGCTTCTTCGGACAGTATCAAAGGTAAAGGCGCACACCAATCCTAATTTGGCGATTGACGGCATTTTACTGACAATCGTTGATAACAGGACAAACCTTGCTAAAAGCACGATGGACGCAATTCGTGAAAACTTTGGGAGCGTTATCAGGATTTACAAATCCAAAATCCCCGTTGCGGTAAAAGCCGCCGAGGTATCGTCCAAAGGAAAGAGTATTTACGCCTACGAGCCTAACAGCAAGGCGGCTACGGCATACGCTGATTTCACAAAGGAGGTGCTTGCAAGTGGCAGACAGAAAGAGCGACTTCGCTCTGCCGACGCTCGATGACCTTTTCTCCACACAGGAGGAACGGGACGACGCAAGGCTCGAAAAGATCAGGGACATTCCGCTTGACTTGATTGATGACTTTCCCAATCACCCTTTTCACGTCAGAGATGACGAGGATATGGTTCAGCTTGTCGAGAGTATCAAGACAAACGGCGTATTAACGCCTGCCGTTCTTCGTCAGAAAGAGGACGGACGATATGAGATTGTCAGCGGACACCGCAGAAAGCGAGCTTGTGAGCTTGCCGGGCTTACTACACTCAGAAGTGAGATTAAGGACTTAACCCGTGATGAAGCGGTTGTATATATGGTTGAGAGTAATTTTCAGCGTACAACAATCCTTCCCAGCGAGAAAGCCTTTGCTTACAAAATGAGATTCGAAGCTATGAAAAGGCAAGGAAAGCGCACTGATTTAACTTCGTCCCCAGTGGGGACAAAGTTGCGAACTGACGAGATTATCGCTCAGGAATCAGGCGACAGCCGCAATCAAATCCACCGATATATCCGCTTAACTAACCTTGTTCCCGAACTCTTGGAGTATGTGGACGAGGGCAGAATCAAAATGCGTCCGGCTGTTGAGTTGTCCTATCTTGACGAGGATAGTCAGCGTGATGTTGTCGAGCAGATTGACATTAACGACTGCACACCGTCGCACGATCAGACAATCCGAATGAGGAAAATGTTTGAAAGCGGCAAACTGACGGCGGAAGCTGTTGAAGCGATTATGTCGGAAGAAAAACCCAACCAGCGTGAGCGCATTGTGCTGCGTGGTGACAGAGTACGAAGCCTTATTCCGAAGAATGTTCAGTTGAAGGACACGGAGGACTATGTGTGCAAGGCTCTGGAGCACTACGCCAAGTATCTGCGCCACCGTTCAGAGCGTGACAGCAGGTAGGAAGTGCAAAACTTATTTTTTTGACTTTCCCCTTTCTCACACTCTAACCCCTAAGACTACCTGTACCAACCGAAAAGAAAGATATTAACTATCTCTTAAATATACTCTATCTCATAAACTATATCTTTCTTAAAGGTGCAGGCAAACCAATCCAAACACACAATTTCAATTCAAAACTTATGGAGGTAAACCAATGACAAAAGTTTTCAACAAGAGAAACGCTAAGCGTGTAACGGCAATCCTTTTAGCCGTTGTAGCTGTCGTTTCTTCAATTTTCATCATTCCCACCGCCAGCGCTGCCGGAAAAGAGGTCACAGTGACCTTTGACTACTGCTACGACACAGGCGGCAATATCATCTCATTCGTAAAGTACACCGAACACGGCGGCTATACCGTTGGCACTGTCGGCGAGGAACTCTGCCGCATTTATGCTGATGGCAAAGACGCATATTGCATTGAGCCGGGACACTCGCTCTATTCAGGCAACACCCTGACAACCGACGCTTCGGCTGCGTGGAACGCACTCAGCAAGGCTCAGAAGAAGGCGGTCAATCTCGCCCTTCTTTTCGGAAAGTCAGGCAGCAGCTCCAGCCTTGTCGGTACTGACGGACAGAAGTGGATTGCAACCCAGCTTGTTGTATGGGAATTCTGCACAGGCTGCCGTGACGCTTCTACGTTCAAGCTCAGCAATTCCAAGTTTATTGACGGAATTACCGCAGGCGACCACAATCCGAACGTAAAGACCAACTACAACAAGATTATTGCCAAGTTAAACAGCTATAACGTGATTCCGAGCTTTTCCTACGATACACAGGCAAAGGCAAAGAACAGCGTCAAGGAGCTGAAATACAGTGACGGAAAGTACACTCTTACCCTTACTGACAGCAACAAAATCTTATCCGATTACACCTTCAAAAAGACAGGCGATGTGTCTGTTTCCGTTTCGGGTAACAGCATTACTCTGACATCGACGAAGGCAATCCCCGACGCTCTTGTATTCAGCGCCACGAAGAAAATGCCCAATGTCACGACAACCCTTGTCGCTTGCGGCAGTTCCTCAAAGCAGGACGTTGTAACGGGCGTTCAGTCCGATACCGAAACCAAGACAGCGTATTTCGCTGTAAAGACTTCGGCAGGCTCGCTCAAAATCGTCAAGACCTCCGATGACGGAAAGGTTGACGGCGTAAAATTCAAGATTACGGGTGCTGACAATTACAGCAAGACCGTTACCACCAACGCAAAGGGCGAATTTCAGATTGATGACCTCAAGGTAGGAACATACACCGTAACCGAGGTCACCGAGGAAAGATACGAGGATCAGAAGGCGCAGACCGTTAAGGTCGAAAGCGGAAAAACCGCAACCGTTAAATTCAGCAATATTCTGAAGCGTGGTGAACTTCAGGTCGTAAAGACCTCTGAGGATAATTTCAACGAGGGCGTAAAATTCCACCTTTACGGCACATCACTTTCAGGCGCAAAGGTTGACGAGTATGCTACCACCGACAAGAACGGCGTAGCCAGCTTTAAGAATATCCTTGTAAGCGGAGATAACCCCTATACTCTTGAAGAAGTAGATACCGCTACTCGTTATGTTGTTCCGAAGTCCCAGACCACACCTATCACTTGGGATAAGGTGGCAAAGAGAGAATTCACCAATACCCTCAAAAAGTTTATCGTTGAGGTTGCAAAGGTTGATTCCGAAACAAAGAAGCCACAGGGTGACGCTTCGCTTGCAGGAGCAAAGTACGGTATCTATGACGGCGATAAGCTGATTGATACCTACACCACTGACAAAGACGGTAAATTCACCACAAAGGAATATGTCTGCGGCGATAATTGGACTATCAGAGAGATTGAGCCGTCCGAGGGCTATCAGCTCGATAAGACCGTCTATCCTGTCGGCGCAGAAGCCAAGAAATACACCATCGAACACAACAAATGCGTACTCAGCGTAAACGAGGATGTTATCAAGGGCGATATTGAAATCGTTAAGCATACGGATCAGGGACAGACCAAAATCGAAACACCCGAAGAAGGAGCCACATTTCAGCTCTTTCTCAAAAGCGCAGGGAGTTTTGACAACGCACACGAAAGCGTCCGTGACACCCTTGTCTGCGATGAAAAAGGCTACGCAAAATCCAAAAAGCTGCCCTATGGCACTTACACCGTCCATCAGTCCTATGGCTGGGAAGGTCGTCACTATGTCGATGATTTCGATGTGTATGTTTGCGACAACTCCAAACCGTACAGCTTCATCATTAATAATGATATTTTTGAATCCTATCTCAAGGTGGTTAAGGTGGACGCTGAATCAGGAAAGACAATCCCCTACGAGGGAGCGGGATTCCAGATTTATGCACCCGATAATACTCTGATTACAATGTCCGTGCCGTACCCCTCAAACCTGACAATCGACACATTCTACACCAACAGCGAGGGCTATCTTATTACTCCCGAAATGCTCGTGTATGATAAGGGCTATAAGCTCGTAGAGGTACAGGCTCCGCACGGCTATGTGCTTGACAGTACACCTATCACCTTTGACATCACAGAAGAAAACTCCACAGAGGAGGGCAGCATTGTTTTGACTAAGGTAAATAAGGCAAACTACGCTCAGAAAGGCAAGATTACCATTGCCAAAGAGGGCGAAGTATTCTACGGCGTAAATGTCAGCGGCGGTACTGATGAGGAGGGCAACGAAATTCCGACCATTTACCAGCCTGTTTATGGAACCGCAGGACTGAAAGGCGCTACCTATGAAATCCGTGCCGCAGAAGATATTATCACTCCCGACGGCACAGTCCGCAATCACAAGGGCGACCTTGTAGATACCGTTAC
>JBGUWM010000159.1:0-2861 GCA_045221175.1 Acutalibacteraceae bacterium
AACAGATAAGTTTATCAACATAATGTTTCGATCGGGAGGCGCGTTATGATCTATGTAACATCGGATATTCACGGATGTTTCGTAACCGCTTAACAACTACACCATCAGACACAAATCGAGCCCTCAGCAGTAGCCGAGGGCTTGCGTTTATATATCTTGCTTAATCTTCTGTTAACGGTACCGGTCTTGTTCTGCTTGCGATGGATTCTTTCAACTTCTCGCTCCACGGCATAAAGTTCTCAAGTTCTTCGTTGGAAAACGGTTTGCCCATGTACTGCATATCTGTCAAGATGAGAGTGAGGTAAGCGTATGGCTCAACACCGTTCGCCTTTGCCGTTTCAATCAGGCTGTAGATAATCGCGCTGGATTTCGCACCCTTGACGGTGTCGGAGAACAGCCAGTTCTTTCGTCCGATGACAAATGGGCGAATTGCATTTTCCGCAAAGTTGTTGGAAATCTCGACCTCACCGTTTTTAAGAAACGCACGCAGATATTGCTCCTGATTCAGCGCGTAATTCACCGCGTCCTCCAGTTTGCTGCCAATGACAGGGTCGACGGAACGCACCCAAAGAAAGTACTCATCGACCAGCTTTTCAGCCGTATTGTGTCGGTTTTCCAATCTTTGAGCGTTGCTCACATTTTTCCATTTTTTCTCCAGAGCAAACAGCTTGTTGCAGTAATTGTAGCCGACTGCTGCTTTGGAGTTCCCCGTAGTCGCACCCTTCGGCATCGCATCGCGCCATGCTCTGCGCATATGTGCCCAACAACCGCATCGAGTGACGTTCTCAACAGCGTTGTACGCGTTGTAGCCGTCGGTTACAAGATGTCCGCTAAAGCTGTTCAAAAACCGTTTGGGACGTTCTCCGGTCCTGTCGGGCTGATACTCAAATATGCGGATCGCTTTTCCGGAACGGAGGTCAGAGCCGTATACCCACATTCTTGAATCCGATTGCGGCGTCTTGCCCTCTTCCTTGAGCACCTGTACGACCGTTTCATCGGCATAGATGACGCTGCCGGCAAGCAGCTGCTTCTTCATCAGCTTGTATAGCGGCTTGAGCCACTTCTCGGCAACCTTGATCATCCAGTTCGCCATCGTTGCTCTCGAAAGCTCAAAGCCGTCGCGCAGCCATATTTTCTCCTGCCGTGCCAATGGTACGCCATCCACGTACTTTTGCGTCATCACGTCGGCTGCCAAAGACGGGGAGGCGTAGCTATGCTTGATGAGCGGGTCGGGAGCCTGAACCGTATAGATTCTCGATATACCATTGCTTTTCTCGCAGTAGTCGCAGGTGTATGTGTAAGCGTAGTAATTGACGACCTTTATCTGCTTCCTGATAACGATAAGTTCCTTCCGCAGGAATTTCTTACCCATTTTACGCAGGGGCTTGCCGCAGTGGGAACAGTTTTTCTCGTCCTCGGGAAGGTCGATGATTACTTCCTCCGACGGAAGCTCTTTGATTTTATCTTCGAGCGATTTCTTTGGTTTGCGCTTGTGTTCGGGAACTATGATCGTATTCTCGTCAGGTTCGGGTGCCTTTGGATCCTGCTCCGTCTCCGCTTCATTGAATACACTGAGCTGGTCGGGAGAAACGTACTTCTGCTTCTCGCTTGACTGCCCGAAACGTGCTCTCTGCATATTCACAAGTATCTCGTTCATGTGCTCAAGCTTCGTCTTGAGTTCATCGATCTCAACTTTTAAAGCGCTGATTTCACGCTCGTATTCGGCGATGCTTTTTGATGCTTTATTTGGTTTTTGGGACATTCCCGCACCGCCTTTTCTGTGGATTTCAACTGTTGCTATTATACCACAAAATGGGCTGGAAGTCCAGTGTTTAAGCCAATTTGTTCGTCAAAACATATCTTTTTGACGGCACTTTTTTATAACCTTTTTCTGCTCTATCGTCAAGCCTTCCATCAGCCACCGAAAGCTCTGCGGAGTAAGCAATTTCAATTCATCTTTTGAGCGGGGCCACTGAAAGCTGCCATTATTCAGACGCTTGTACAGAAGAACAAATCCATCGCCTGAAAACCACAGGGCTTTGATTCTGTCGTTCCTTCGTCCGCAGAACAGGAACAGGCTGTTCTCGTTAAGTTCATAGCCGTATTGTAGCGTGACGATCTGCGCCAAGCCATCGATTCCTCGGCGCAGGTCAGTGTAACCGCAGGCGATGTAGTAGTTTTTAATATTCGACAGATCGATCATGGCTGCTTCAGGAAGGACACCGCCGCCCTGACGGTTTCGGGATTGGCGTTTCCGGGAATCTCAATTGATGTATTACCGCTTTGTATTACAATGCTTTTCTGTTCGAGTATCTCAGGAGCTTCTACCTGAACTATCTCAGGCTGAGTTAATTCAACTGCCGCCTCTCTCAACTTTTTCAGCCTGTAGTAGTACGTTTTAACTCCAATGCCTTTTTGTTCGCAGTACGCGCGTATCGAAAGCCCGCTGTCCTCGCGTTCCTGCACCATCATACTCCACTGGTTAAGCCGGCACTGCCTTCTGATATCCATAAGCTCGTTCATTTCATCACTCACCTCTGTCAAATTTACTCCCCAAAACTCTAATTGCACTTATTTGGAGTTTTGGGGAGTAATCATCCCAATCTATTATCTCATATTTTGGCGAGTTATTGTAGAGGGGTGGTCATTGTGCGGTTACAAAAAAGAGGTCGCTCCACCGAAGGAACGACCTCATATCTTTATTATAAGACTTATTTATACTACTTTGATTTTTTCTGATTCCAAATTACACTTTTTTTGTTGCACAAAAGTCGACAATCAGGTTTTAATTGTTTGCATAACGGAATCAACTCTTTACAGCATTTACTCATAATAAGTCCAATATTTAATTTATCTATAAA
>JBGUWM010000160.1:0-4940 GCA_045221175.1 Acutalibacteraceae bacterium
GGACTACAACCGCTCACTTCGTTTTTGCTTATATTCTCGCACATTTGCCGAGCGGAAGGCAATACGGTGGTTTATTTGACGGTTACACCTTTTTTACAAAATGGTTTCCTAAAATTTTAAAACCGTATCGAATCACTGACAAATCAGCTTTCCGATACGGTTTGATGACGATTTATTCGATTTATTATTATATTACAGTCAAGCTTGTCCCGCTCCGACTTTAAAAGCCAGCTCCAGCATTGTCGGAAACTCTGAATCATGAACAGCCCTCTTATGCGCTTCGGAAAATCCCGCCATATCATATTTGGAATAATCCTTGACTTGCAGCGTATCGCATACGGGGATCAGCCTTGTCTGTCCGTTCAGAAAACGGAACGGTGCAAAGTATTCTTGAAATCTGTGTTCATATGCCTGCTTGTAATATTGCAGCGGCGCATTCATCGTGAGGAAAACATCCACGTCCACTTGCCCCTTGAAAACGCTGGAATAGTCATTATATGACATAGCCGGGAACGTCAGGCGTTCGAGAAATGAGCGGAACCCGCCCGACAGCTCGCTGTAATAGATCGGTGCTCCGGTGATCAGCCGATCCGCGTTCCAAATCTTCTCCAGAACAGGCGACAGCTCATCCTTCCAGTAACACTTGCAGGGCTCTGCGATTCCTTTTCGCTTGCAGGCAAGGCAGCTGCGGCAGCCGTTATAATTCAAATCTTACAAATCGATATACTCGACCTCTGCGCCTACAGACTCCGCGCCTTTCTGCGCTTCCTTAAGGAGCTGCGCCGTGTTCCAATTTTTGCGCGGGCTTCCGTTTATGATGATCGTTTTCACACCTGCTCACACTTAATAGCTTTCGTAGATTACGGTTTCTTTCAGGCTTTTGCGTTTCCAATGCACAGGATGCGGCTGTCCCTTCTCACCGGGATAGCCCATGTCGAGGATGGCGACCGGAACGACGTGCTCCGGAATGTTGAAAAGTTCCTTGATACGCCAAGGATCAAAGTATCCGATCCAGCAGGTACCGATATTAAGCTCGGCTGCCTGCAGCATCATCTGAGTCGTAACAATGGAGGCGTCTACATCGCCTGAATTCTTACCATCATAGTTGCGCACCCAGACTTCGTCTTCATCATAGCAAACGATTAACGCAGACGGCGCTCCGTAAGTATAACGTGTACACTGAGCGAGCTTACGCATTCCTTCCGGCGTATTTATGACAATAACGCGCTGGGGCTGGAAATTGCCTGCTGTCGGAGCAGTTCTGCATGCCTCCAAAATCTTTTCCATGTCCTCTTTTTCAATCGGTCTTTGCTCAAAGCTGCGGCAGGAATACCGCTTTTCCGACGCCAGTTTTTCAAAACTCATTTTCATTTCTCCTCGTATGTTTCCTCCCTTTTTTCGCTTTCCAAATTCAGCGTTGCCGCAGATGAATCGATGTTATCCATTGCTTTTCCGTAACGGTATATCATAGTGAACAGCGCAAATACAAATACTACAGATAAAGCGATGTTCACCGTCATATTTTCGCGAAACACTAACATCAGCAGCGCAAACGCCGTACCAATCGCTCCGGCGCGAAGGAAAAAGAAAAAATACTTTTTGCACCGTGCTTTAGCATAGCGTTTGCCGAGCAGGAACAGGAAAGCAAAATAAATCAGGAAAGACGAAACAAGGAATATCATCTTCGGCGTCAGCGACAGTTCCTCTTCACGCATAAATTCAAGACCGTTCGTTATATTGTTCATCGCAAAAATTATGAAGATGTGAAAGAACATATACAAAAGTCCGTTCGTTTTCTTTTCCCGATCGATGATATGGTCGTAAAACACACCGTAACTGAGGAAAAGTCCGACGACGATCAAAAACGCCATCAGCGCAAAGTAAACAGTTTTGAGCGAGAACTCACCTCCGAAGTATAACGCGATAGCTATGACCATTTCTCCGAAAGTGAATACAACGTAGAGCATTGCTCTTTCTGACAGATGGGCGAAATCGACCGCGCCGCCGCTTTTTCTCTGACCGAATATAAACACTGCTCCCATACCAAACAGGACCGCAATCAGCGCGAGCCATGTTGTATGAAGAATGCGGTATTCGATCATTTCGCATCCAACGATCAGCATCTCCGTAAACAGAATTATCGCCATACTTATAATCTGTCTTTTTCGCTCGGGTTCGTTTTTATTATTCCGCAATTCAATCAAATACTGAACGGCGATGTTGAGAAGTATCAGCATCCACGCGATATTATACTGCGTGTGATATGCCTGCCAGTCTGTTCTCGTTCCCTCGGCGACAAAATACAGAAGAAACATATTGACGAACAGAAAAATGTGGTCCCTCACACTGTGTCTGCCGTATATATTGATATAGTAGGTTGTGAAATTCCATATCTGGATGATCGCGAGCGTCGTCATGATATACGCGAGGAACGCCGTCGTATCGACAAATCCGCCGGAAAAATGGTGGAGCAGGGAGTTGTTCCGACCTATGATATATACGAATATGAGGTCGTATATCAATTCGATATATTCAACCTTTTTTTCTTTTTGCGTTAGTATTTTTTTCATCATTTCTTAACTCAAATATACTCACTTATTTTTGTTACATTAGTTAGATATTATTGCTTTAATTATACACTTTTTGTATCTTGGAATCAATACTTTGCAAAAGGATCCCTCCCATAATAAGCACAACAGCGATCACCGCGTTGATACTGATTTGCTCTTCCAGAACGACCGCCGAAAGCACGATCGACAGGAATGGGACCAGATAAGCAAGATTTGCTATCTTTGCAGAGTCCTTTGCGCCCTTAAGCGCGAGAGCCCACAAAAGATAAGCCACCGCGTTGACGACGATACCAAGCCACGCGATACCTACCCACTGCCAGCCGATGATCGGCACAGGGCTTTCAAAAATAAGGCATGCGACCGTCGAGCATATCGCTACAGTAAGCCAAATCCACATCATTGTAACGCTCTGATTCAGGCTGTGCTTTTTGTTGAGTACAGAGAAGAGCCCATAGCAAACCGCCGCGACAACGCAGGCGATAATACCGAACAGTCTGTTGCCTGATGAACCGCCGCCTGAACCGAGCGACAGTACAATGATTCCCGCAAAGGATAAAAGCATTGCGATGATTTTCCTGACCGTCAGCTTTTCTTTGAGCAAAATGCAGGCGAAAACAACGATCATCATCGGCCACAGATAATTGAGAATACAAGCTTCCTGCGAGCTGAGGACGGATATCCCGTAATAATACAAAGCCGAGTACATAAACAGCCCTAAAAAGCCCAAGCCCGACATCATCAGGTAATCCTTTAACCTGTATTGTTTCATTTCTTTGATTGAGCCGCTGATGATATTGACAATCAGCAGAAACACAAAGGCAAACGCGCTGCTGATTGCAAGCGCCTCGAAATTCGGAATATCACTAAGCACTATTTTGACTACCGTAGCTAAGGTCGACCATATCAATACCGTTATTCCGGCGTATATGTAGTTTTTCTTCATATGTTGAATCCTTTTACCTATGAAATATCTGATTCTATGATAACAGAATTGATCGGATTTGTCCATAAAGAAACATGGCGATTTTCAGCGCGCTTTCACGAGAGCTCGGCAGAATGCAGAATGAGGGTGTGCCGGAAGTAGAGGGCAGGAAAATGAGAATTGTCTAAAATGCAAAGCGAATTGTTCTCTGAGATTTACAAAGGCTTGTTTTTCGTGTATAATTTAGAATGATAAATCGGAATCTGTAAGAGAGTGAGCTCTGTTTGTATGAGAAAACACTTTATTGACAATTTAAGGTGGATCGACGTTTTTCTGCTTATCCCATACCATGCCGCGCAGGCTTTTAATACATGGGGAGAACAGAATTATATATTATTTGAACCAAATAAGATCATAAGCAGTTTTATTGTGTTTTTTAGTCCGTTCTTCATGCCGCTGCTTTTTCTTCTGGCGGGAATGAGTACCAAATACGCATTAAAAAAGCGTACTTACAGACAATATATCATTGAAAGAGTAAAAAGACTGATCGTTCCGTTTGTATTTGGTACACTTGTCCTTTGTCCGATACTTGCTTATATAGGCGATGTATCCAACTATGCGTATGAAGGCAATTTTTTCGAGCACTATAAGGTGTTCTTCACAAAATGGACCGATCTTTCGGGTTTTGACGGAGGCTTTCATGTCGGACAGTTCTGGTTCTTATTTTTTCTGTTTATCATATCTTTGGTATCTGTCGGCATTATTATATTAACAAATAAGATCATCAAAAAGCAGATGAAAGCTGTAAATATCCCTTTTATGTTCGTTTGCCTTGTGGTGATACCTCTTCCGTTCTTATATGACCTGCTGTCTGTGGGCGGTAAGAGTTTTGCAGAGTATCTGTATGTTTTTCTTATCGGTTACTACGTTGTGTCATGTGATAAAGCGATAGAAAAAGCCGAAAAGTACAGATATGTTTCTCTGACTATAGGTCTTGCGGCAAATATTGCAAATGTATATATGTTTATCTGGTCGGGGAAAGACTTTGGAACCATTAACGGTATCGCAAAGGCGCTTGCCGAATGGTTTATGATACTTGCTTTGATCGGCATCGGAAAGAACAAGCTCGATTTCAAAAACAAAGCAACAGAATATATGTCGCAAAGATCCTTCCCGTATTTCAGTCTGCACTTTGTTTGGATCGTTCTTTTCCAGTATTGGTTTACAGATATTCTAAACAGTAATACGTTTATGCTTTATATCGTACCGATAATCTATGCTTATGGCACAACGCTGATTTGCTCGGAAATATGTTTAAAAGTACCGATCTTATGTTTTCTGATGGGTACAAAACCAAATAAATTCTGATTTGAATTTGAAATAATCTATGGTTATTATAGCATATCATAGGTTGTTAGTAAAGTCCTCCAAAAGCCTGATAAACAGTG
>JBGUWM010000161.1:0-4573 GCA_045221175.1 Acutalibacteraceae bacterium
ATATATTGTTGAACAGTTGATGTCATTCTGATTTGATATTTGTGCATATTTGCTGTCGCCCTCCACGCGGAGGGCGTGGATTGAAATGGCGAAGATATTGACAACGTGCCAAACAACACAAAGTGTCGCCCTCCACGCGGAGGGCGTGGATTGAAATAAGGTTCCGATTGTCATTGACAAAAACGGTGTGATGTCGCCCTCCACGCGGAGGGCGTGGATTGAAATCCACACCACCCAAATGGCGCGATTTATAGTGCGCCGTCGCCCTCCACGCAGAGGGCGTGGATTGAAATCTTTGTGCTGTGACAATCAAGCTATACAAAGCGGTCGCCCTCCACGCGGAGGGCGTGGATTGAAATCGGCTATATAAAAGATTTGATTCGCGCGGATATGTCGCCCTCCACGCGGAGGGCGTGGATTGAAATAGGATTGTAAAGTCAAAAGCATTGTCCCCTTTATGGTCGCCCTCCACGCGGAGGGCGTGGATTGAAATTGCATATTGAGCTGTGTTCTGAGGTTTGCGATTGTGTCGCCCTCCACGCGGAGGGCGTGGATTGAAATGACAATAATCTTTGGCGTGTGTATTTTACCATAGTTGTCGCCCTCCACGCGGAGGATGTGGATTGAAATAACAGTACCCGTCCCCGTGAGTACGACGGAAGTCGTCGCCCTCCATGCGGAGGGCGTGGATTAAATTTATTCATCCTTCTCTTTTTGAATAATTTTGTATCGGATATAACATTACATTATTTCCTTTTTTCCGTGCAGGGCAGTGGTTTTGCACGGAAACTTTTTTGGGTTTGCAAACACAATATGGTATCAATTGCTTTTTGGTGTTTTATAATAATGAACCCATACCTCGGAAATAATGTGTTATAGCGGTGTAATTTCATGAAATGCCGTGAAACGTAAAATGATCAAAAAGTCACTGTTTATGCGGCTTTTGGGAGTGTTGTTTTTGTTTTGTATTTTTAAGTCTTTGTTTTTATCTTATGATTAATGATAACCATTTTGCCTTTAAAAGTCGTTATATAAAAAATCAGCCCAATAATACTGACTCATGTATTCACATTCATAGGCGTTGACTGCTCCTGCGTCCAGTTCGCAGAATCGGTAGTAATCGCAGTCGAGCACTTCGGTGTTGACCGCGAGGGCGTTGTAGCTGCGCACCACGGCGTCCTCGGCGCCGATCTTTTTCAGACTTTTGATCATCGAGTAGATGTAGGTTTGCAGAAGGTTCTGCAGCTTTTTTTCATACGGCTCATCCTCAAATATCGCGGCGAAGATCTCGCGCGTGGTGCAGGAGCTTCCGCGGCGGTGGACAAGGTAAGCGAATACCTCCTTAGCCTTGCTGCGTTCAAAGCGAACATGATCGCCGTCGGGTGTGAATACGTCGAAGTTGCCGAAGCACTGAATGCGCAGCTTCGCGTTTTTTTTCGGAACGATAGGAAAGCGCAGGTCGGCAAGCTCTTTTTCTATCTTTTCTTTGGTCACGGGCTTCATGATATAGCCGGAGGCGTGCATACTCATTGCTTCGCCCGCATATTCCGAAAAGCCCGTGACAAAGATGATATTCATCTTCGGGTTGACAGTTTTCAGTTCCTTGGCAAGCTCCACTCCGTTCATACCGCGCATGTGGATATCGAGAAAGGCAATGTCGCAGCCGTTTTTCCGTGCATCCTCAAGTAAATCAGCCTGTTTTTTGTGCGCAGTGATATCCGCGTCGGGGCGCGCTTCTTTTATCGCCATCTCAAGCATTTTAAGCATCAAGGGTTCGTCGTCCACGCATAGCATCCTCATTTTCCGTTCTCCTTTCGTTTCGGGATTATAATTCTCGCCGTCGTGCCTTTGCCGACGGTGCTTTCTATTATGACGTCCGCTCCGCACATATCTTTAAGCCGTTTTTTGGTGTTTTCCATACCGATGTGCGAACGTCCGTCGTCCTTTTTTTCATTTGTGTCAAACCCTACACCGTCATCTTCGATGATGACCTCATAGGCATTTTCTGTTTCACGGGTCGAGATTTTGACAGTTCCGCCTTCCTCTTTCATTCCAACTCCGTGCTTGACAGCGTTTTCTGCAAGCGGCTGAATTGAAAGCAGAGGTATCTCAAAATCCGTAGTTTGTATATCGTATTCGATATTCAGCAGATCGTCGAAGCGAAGTTTTTCGATATATAAGTATTTTTTCAGGTGCTCCAGTTCCTTTTCAAAGGGTACGGGAGTGGTTTGTTTTAGGGAATCCATGTTTCCGCGCAGATAGTCCGAAAAGGTTACCGTTGCGGTATATGCGGTATCGGGATTCAGCTTGCAGAGGATAGCGATCGACGAGAGCGCGTTATACATGAAATGAGGTCTTATCTGGCTGACCATGATGTTTACCTTTGCCTCATAAAGCTCTTTTTGGATCTGTTGGTAGCGTATAGCTTCCTTGTACTGTGTTCGCAGATCCAGGATCAGCCGGACGATTTGATAAGCCATTGTGACCGCCAGACCGTAATTGAGATAATGCGAGCCTGCAAGGTGAAAGTATTGGTCGATAACGTCAAGCGTTAGGGCTATGATCAGAGGGATCAATGAGATTAAGAATACAAGCGAGCTGCGGTTGCCTCGGATCTCCGTACAGAGCAGCACTGTCATGATAACGGAACACACAGCAATACAAATAAACATATTGGGCGCTGTGGCGGTCAGATCTATGTTATTTGTTATGTGAAGTACGGCTGCCGCTGAAACCGTTATGAGAAAGACTGCGATTGTACAATTGGCGATCGCCCGTGTGAGCGGATTTTTCAGATTTGATTTTAAGTACATTAATATCGAGGTCACAAACAAATAGCTCGTCAGCCGTACCGCGAACAGGCATAATGTCATATCAGATATCCATAGATTCAGATAATCTCCGAGCGACTGCATTATCATATAGATTCCCCAGAAAAAGCACAGTACACCGAAGCACAGATATTTGTAATTGATCCTTCCCAGGACAAAGCCGGAAACGGGGAAGAAGAACAATCCGAAAAAACAAACCAAAGTAAATAACAGTACGCTCGGCGTAGATTTAAAGAAAATCTGATTATACAATCCGTCATATTCGGATAGCATTACACCGAAGCTGTCGGAAAAGCTCTGTGTAGCCGGATAGTAGGGGTATTCTGCCTCTAAAATCAGCTCTTGCTTTCCGCTGAGCACCGATTCGGGGAACAGCTCGGTAGATAATTGCGCTACCTCGTACCCGGGAGTATCGTTCAGCTTGTTTTGCGGTTGGTAGTATTTTTCGGGTATATCGGGCAGTGAACGGCGGTTTGAGTATTCAAATGCTCCGTCGGCTGAACGCAGGGAATACCAAACGTTTTTTGAGCATAACGCAAGGATCTCAAAAGCAGCGGCAGTTTCGTTCATCTTTCCCTTTACGGTTATTTTATGAAAATGCTCTTTGATGGTTGTCGTTGTATTGACGTTTTTCCATTCTCCGCCGTCAACGGAGTATTTGCCTTCGAGCATAACGTTCATTTTGTCATTGGTAAAGTCCTGTACTGCATACGGAACGCACTGAACGATAACAAAAATAAACGTCAGTATGACAAAGCCGGTCATAGCCGCCGTGAACGCCTTGCCGCCGAGAAGCTTTTTTATTCCTGTTTTCATCTTCATCAACCCTTGAAAAATATAGGCAATACCGCGAGCCTTGACAGTGCAGTATAGTTTGATTATATCATAACCGTTTGAAAATGAAAAGTTTAATTCGGGAAAATTCATATGTTTAACGGTAACTGATTATTCTGTTCTTGAATTCATATTTGAATTGTAGTATAATTTGAAATGTACAAAAACAGCATTGTGATAAATCGGTTTATCACCCAATGACGCGGCGCGTTTCCAAAAGGCAGACTCTATAATGATCGCCTACCTTGCCCGCTCAATGCCTGTTGACCCCGAGGACAAGACTACGGAAATCAGGCAGTACGGTCCCAATATGCCCGTCGCGATGTACATGATGTTCAGCGGAGAGGACGCTCCAACGGCAAAGCTGCCGATCAACATTCCTAAGCTTGACGACTCATACAGCTTTACGGATACCGTTTTGTATGCGAGAGGCTTTGGCTTGACCTACGAGAGGGGAGAGGAGCCGACTGTTGAAACGACCGATTCCCAACAGACAGCGACCGAACCGACGGAGACTGTTGCTCCTGCAGAAGCCGATACGACTGCACCTTCCGTCGCTGTGACCGATGCAACGTCTGACACGAAAAAGTCCTCGACGACCGATCAGGCGACTCCCGATCAGGCGATTTATGATCAGACAGGAAAAACAGACAGCGGAAATGACGCGGTACAAACAGGAGCGGAAGGCATGTTGATCCTTTCTGTGCTGATAATACTCGGATTATCGGCTCTGTTTGTTATGAGATATACAAAAGAAAGAAATAATTAGTTAGTTCAAGAAGGCGCCGCGTGTTTTTCACGCGGCGCTGTATGATTATGTTAAAATCTCTGAAAACCAACCATTGACATCATTATGTTAAAGTGATAAAATAATAACAACAATTGCAGAACAAGAAAGGAAGTAATAC
>JBGUWM010000162.1:0-1646 GCA_045221175.1 Acutalibacteraceae bacterium
CCTCGTTTTGAGCTTTTGACAAAATTTCTTCTTTATTCATATCGAGACCTCCTATGCTCTTTGTGACAAGTAAACTTGTCATAGCCCTATTATACCATTGACAAGTTTACTTGTCAAGCAATTTTGCACATCTTGATTATTTACAGATTTTTCATATAAATTTTTCAGTCAATCTTTACTACGATTTTTCAAATCCTGTGTTTTTTCGTTTTTGTTCCATTCCAGAATAATGACACATGTTAAAGGATTTTATTAGAGAATAGTATTAATAGGGGGAGGGATTTTATATAGAAAAAGAGCGTTCATAACATAAATCCGTTATGAACACTCATACTGGTGCGAGTGACCGTGACATGTGGCTTAAAACCTACACTTTTCACGATTTGACTGCACTTTTGACTGCAGTTTGTGCCAATCCTGCATTTTTTCATGCGATTTGCAGGTTGTTGGCTTTCATATATTCGTCGGCGACGGCGAGGTGTTCATTGCGGAATTTCTCGAAAACAGAGCAGTAGGTGTTCAACGTGATATTGATATCCGTGTGTCCCAAAATCTTCTGCAACACCTTTGCAGGCATTCCCGATTCAATACATCTTGTCGCGTATGTGTGCCTGAGAGAATGTAAATCCACTCTGCCATACACGGTGTTGTCAACGATCTCATACGCTTTCAAAGCTGCCGAGTAAGAATAGTTCACCTGATTGGTGGTGACAAGGTTCTGATTGCGCGACAGGAAAAGTAAACCGCTTTTCTTCCTGCCGATAATGGTTCTCAGAAAATCTGCCACATCCTCGTTGACAAAGAGCGTGCGCGTGCCTGCCGAGGTCTTGGTTTCGTTAAACACGTTCTTTCCGTATTTGCCGCGCGCAACCGTTTTATTGACGCTGATGGTTCTGTCATCAAGGTTGATGTCCTCTACCATCAGAGCGCAACACTCGCCGACTCTCATGCCCGTAAACATCGACAAAAGCATAATATCGCTGTAACGAATATCCTCGTTTTTGAGCACGTTAAGGAGCTTTTTCTGCTCGTCAACCGTCAGTGCCCGAATGGGGATTGTCTTTTTGTTTGACTTCGGACACTTGATTTCCTTGATCGGATTGTCCTCAATGATTTTTCGGTGAGTTGCCTTGCTGAGCACTGCGCCGAGAAGCTGATACATCTTGTTGATACAGGACTGTGAGTAATCCAACTGCGTTTTAAAAAACGCGATAATATCGTCCTCTGTCAGTTCATTGAGCGGCTTGTCGGAAATAGCAGAGAGCATTTTCAGCGTTTCCATTTTCCTGTCATAGCTTGATTGCCTGATCTCATTGAGAGCAAGCTGCTCGTCCATCATCTTTTCCGCATACTGGAAAACAGTCGGCATTTGCTGCTTTTTCTCATTATGGAGATTTCCCGCAAGAGCTTGTATTTGCAGTTCCTTGAGCTTGTTCCGCGTTTCGCGCTCGGTCTTGCCGTAAACGGTCTTGCGAACGCGTTCGCCGTCAATCATCAGATAGATTTGCCCCGAATACCGCTTGCGGCTCTCCACATAATAAATACTGCCTTCGCCGTATGGCAATTTGATTTTCTTTGATTTTGTGCCTTTGGTTTTCAAATTATCCGTCCTTTCCAAAGCCTAAAGACACTGAATCGTTTTTGAC
>JBGUWM010000163.1:0-21523 GCA_045221175.1 Acutalibacteraceae bacterium
AACTACCCCAAAGGCGGACACGGGTGCAGCGTCACGCTGCCGCACCCGGCAGGCGAGACCCGGGGGACATCGGTGATTGGTTATAATGCAGTAGTTTTTTATTCTCTACTGGCAGCTAAAGCTTTTTTGAACCCTCGGCTTAGCCGGGGCTTTTCGTTACACAAAAACATCAGCCGTGAACAAATTCTTCTGTTCACGGCTGATGGAATGAGTCTTTCTGATAATTATCGTATGTTATCAGTTATCATCATCGAAAAACTTGGAGTGAATTGCTGCAACGGCAGCGTCTGCATCCTTTTCGCTGATGAGTACCGATACTTTGATCTCACTGGTGGAAATCATGCGGATATTGATCTGAGCGTCATACAGTGCTTCAAACATCTTGGTAGCAACGCCTGCGTGGCTCTCCATACCTGCACCGACAATAGAAATCTTGGCAACATTTTCGTCAACCAGTACAGACTTGCCGCCGACTGTTGCAACATATTCCTCCATGGCTGCGGCTGCTTCTTTTGCATTATCTCTTGCTACAGTAAAGGAAATATCCTTTGTGCCGTCTCTGCCGATAGACTGCAGGATAATGTCTACGTTGATGTTCTTTGCTGAAAGCTTGGAGAACATCTTGAAAGCAAGTCCCGGATTGTCAGGTACACCAACAACTGAAATTCTTGCTACATTTGTATCTTTTGCGACACCACTGATCAACATTTTTTCCATTTTATTAGCCTCCTTAACGATCGTACCGGGTACTCTTGTCATGCTGGACAGTACCTCAAGCTCAATATTGTACTTTTTCGCCATTTCTACGCTTCTGTTATTCAAAACCTGTGCGCCCAGAGTTGCCAGCTCCAGCATTTCATCATAAGAAATTGTTGAAAGCTTTTTAGCATTCGGAACTTTTCTCGGATCGGCTGTGTAAACGCCCTCTACATCAGTAAAAATCTGGCAGATATCGGCGTGCATGGCTGCTGCTATGGCTACGGCACTGGTATCGGAACCGCCTCTGCCCAGAGTAGTTACGTCTTCATATCTGTTCAGCCCCTGGAAGCCTGCTACAATAACAATGTTCTTTTTATCCAGCTCTTTTGCGATTCTGTCTGCCTTTACTCGCTTAATGCGTGCTGACGTATATGCAGAGGTTGTCTGAAAACCTGCCTGCCAACCCAGCAGTGAAATGACCGGAAAACCGAGCTTTTCAATCGCCATGGCAAGCAGTGCGATGGAAATCTGTTCACCGGAAGCCAGCAGCATATCCTTCTCTCTTTTTGATGCGTTCGGATTGATCTCGTTAGCCTTTTCAATCAGGTCGTCTGTAGTATCGCCTTGCGCGGATACGACTACAACAACATCGTTGCCCTGCTTATATGTATCCGTAACAATCTTTGCCACATTGAAGACTCTTTCTGCATTGGCTACGGAGCTTCCTCCGAATTTCTGTACGATAAGACTCATTTTCTCTCCTCCATTTTTCTATTATAAATCCGAAATACGGATTTTTGACAATACTTCGATGCCGCATTCTTCCAAAGCCGCCACTGCTTTATTCTGCGCTTCAACCATCATGTCATCGGTGGCAAAGGCAAGCTCGCTGGGCTTTGCGTTTGTGCGGACAATCTCACGGGGATTGGCAAACAGCTCACATACCCTCTGGGTGATCTGCTGCTTATTCATAGATCCCGAAAGTCTTATATAAATCGGGAACGACGTCTTCTCATACGGCTTAACTACCGTTTCGTCTCCGTCTGCCCAGTCAAGATACTTGCGTTTCTTCAGGTGCTTTACACAATCCATGATATCCGCTACCACCGCACTCGCTGTCGGCAGCTTTCCGGCTCCTTTACCGTAGAAAACAACGTCGCCTGTGGAATCTCCTCTGACAAGTATGCCGTTGAATACGTCGTCTACGTTGGCAAGCTGACTGCTCTTTTCTATCAACATCGGCTCTACCGTAATGTCGAGCGTATTATCTTCCAGCCGCTTTACCTGTCCGATCAGCTTGATGACGCCGCCCCATGACGCAGCATAGGCAACGTCTTCCAGCGTAATGGCTGTAATTCCCTGTGTATGCACATACTGCGGATAAACGTGTTTGCCATACACCAAAGAGGCAAGAATACTGATTTTTCTGCCGGCGTCATATCCTTCAACATCGGCTGCAGGATTGCGTTCTGCATAGCCAAGCTGTTGGGCAAGCTTGAGCGCATCGTCAAAATTCATATTATCTCTGATCATCTTTGTCAGAATAAAGTTTGTGGTTCCGTTCAGAATACCCGCAATCTCGATAACCTCGTTCGCAGCAAGACATTGGCTCAGCGGACGGATAATCGGTACGCCGCCGCCCACGCTTGCTTCAAACAGATAGTTGACATTGTGCTCCTTGGCGATTTTCAGCAGCTCTGCTCCCTTTGTTGCCACCAGCTCTTTATTAGAGGTGACAACGCTTTTGCCGCTTTCGAGAAGCCTCTTTGTGAATTCGTATGCTGGATTGACTCCGCCCATTACTTCGGCAACGACCTTTACTTCTTCGTCGTTAACAATATCCTCAAAGGACTTTGTAAACTTCTCCTGAAACGGGCTGTCGGGAAAATCACGGATATCCAGAATATACTTTATCCCGATTTCCTCTTTGGTTCGTCTTGCAATGCTTTTCGTGTGCTGCATCAGAACTTCCACTACTCCGGATCCGACTACTCCGTAGCCCATTACCGCTGCCTGTACCATAAATAAAACTCCTTATCTCTTCAGTTATCTGTTTTCTTTTCTCGTCCTTCGAACTGCTCTTCGCTCATCGTCAATCGGTTCCTGCATCCGTCACTTCTGTTACCTCAGGATCTGTGCTCGTTTCCGGCTCATCGGACGATTCGTCTTCTACCTGTGAGCTTTCTTCCGGTTCGGAGCTTTCCTCTGGCTCGGAGCTTTCCTCCGGTTCAGAGCTTTCCTCCGGCTCGGAGCTTTCTTCCGGCTCGGAGCTTTCTTCCGGCTCGGAGCTTTCCTCCGGCTCGGAGCTTTCTTCCGGTTCGGAGCTTTCTTCAGAAGACGAGCTCTCTTCAGGTTTCTTGGTGGGAACCTTTGCATAATCCGGCAGATTGTCTGCTGTATAATAACCTGTCCACATCTGGTCACCAGCATCGTACGTCAGCAACTGACCCGTTGTTTTATTGAACGTGTGCTGTTCCACTGTGCCTGCAAGGTCATACGTCTTTTTATCTTTGCCCTTCAGCCACTCTGCCATGATGTCACGCCAGAGATAATGCACGGCGCTTTGTTCAGACTCAGCGATTGCCGACGGGGTGGGATGGCCTGTCCAGATGCCTGCTACCGCATAGGGCGACGCTCCTACAAACCAGTTATCATACGAGCTGTCTGTTGTACCGGTTTTTCCGATAATATCCCAACCGTCTATCTTCACTCTGTAACCCAGCGCTTCGCCTCCGGAATTGACAACATCGGAAAGCAGTCTGTTCATGATCGTTGCGGTTTCGGCTGAAATAACTCTGTCCGGCATTCCTCTGTCACGGTTATCTAACAGTACGTTGCCGTCCTTATCCTCTACCCAATAGTAAGTGTAAGGAGAATAATAATATCCCTGATTACAGAAAATGGCGTAAGACGCTGTCATTTCTTCTACCGTCGTTCCGCCGGTAAAACCGCCGATGGAAAGACCTGACAGATTGTTGCGGTCTTTTTTGTCGAGGTGTGTAAAATTCAGCTTCTGCGTCAGAAAATCATAGCTTTCGGGTAAGCCGACCATTTTCAGCACGCTGACTGCCGCACCGTTCGACGATATATTCAGCGCCCGTGTTACGGTGATATTGCCGTAATAGGTACCGTACCAGTTATTCGGTCCTGCAACAGGATCTCCGGAAGAATTGTAACTCCAGTTCCATACGGCTTCGTCCGCTACAAGGGAAGAATAATTGATTTTGCCCTTATCCAGCGCCAGCGCATAAGACGTCAGCGGCTTGATCGTTGATCCGGGCTGCAGTGCCGAACGGGAAGCGTTGTCCCACAGAAGTCTGCCGTCTCTTTCCTGTCTGCCGCCTACCGTTGCCAGTACACGACCTTCAAAATCCATCATCATATAGCCTACGTCAAGGGTCGGATCGTCGGGCGTCTTCCACTGCAGCACCTTCTTCTCTGCAATCTCCTGCGCTTTTTTATCCATAGCACTGTAAATCTTCAGGCCCTTGCTGTATATCATATCTTCGGCATCTTCTACCTTGATATTCAGCGATGCTGCCAGTTGGTTGGATACGTCACGGAACAGTCTGTCATCATACCAGTTCCAACTGTCTGCTTCGTCCTCCTCCTCTTCGATGACATAGCCCACGAATTTCATGTTTTCGCTTTCCTTCATGGCTGTGTCATACTGCTCTTTCGTCAGCATCTCCTGCTCATACATCTGATCAATGACCGTTTCACGGCGGGTTTTGTTATTCTCGGGGAATACCAGCGGGTCAAAGGCATAAGGATTCTGCGTAATGCCGGCTATGGCAGCACATTCTGCTACGGTACAATCCTGTATATCCTTGTTAAAATACAGTCTTGCCGCAGACTGTACGCCACGGCAGCCGCTGCCGTAATTGACGATATTAAGGTAGGCCTCCAGAATGTCGTCTTTGGTATATTCCTTCTCCAGCTTGATCGCCCGGAAAATTTCTCTCAGTTTACGGGTAATGCTCACTTCGTTATCATCGGTTATATTCTTGATCAACTGCTGTGTAATCGTCGATCCGCCAAAGTCGTCTTTGCCGGTGGCAAGACTGAATACTGCACCGCCCGTTCTGTACCAGTCTACTCCCTCATGATCGTAAAAACGCTTGTCTTCTATGGCTATCTGAGCGTCGATCATGCACTTGGGAATATCTTTATAGCTGACCCATACACGGTTTTCCGTTGAATAGAGCTGACGATAGTCCTCCCATTCTCCTTTTTCATTGAGAACATATACATGACTGGTTTCGTTCAGCTTCATATCCTCCAGGTCGATATTGGTCGGTTCATTTGCAATATTGATGATGTAAAACAGCATGGAAACTGCTACTACCAAGCCTGTAATCAGGCTTACAAGTACAGCCGTTGCAAGCAGCTTTCCGAGTATTCCGAAAAAACCGCCGACGACAGAACCCGCCGATACTGATGAAGCAGATCTTTCGTCGCTGTATTTGCTGATATCCGTTTTTCTCATCAACAGGAGCCTCCTTTTTACACAGTCCTTATCTATATGCCTTATGCGGCACGAGTGACAGCTTTCGCTATCACTTATTTTTTTCGTCACGCTTTCTATTATACCATAAAATCGAAAAAATGGAATGTTTTTTTTCAGAAAATAAAAACACACTGTCAATATCTATATTTTGCTAAAAAAACAATTGCGTTTTTATGAATAATTGCACAATTTTTCCCAAAAATAGACTTAGAGGTGAGATTTCAAATGAAAAAACTGATTCTGATTACCGGCTGTATGGCTATTGTTTGTATCCTTCTGACCGGTCACACTGCTGCAGACAATGATAACAGCAACTCTTCTGCTCAGATCCGGAACACCGCTTCTGCGCAGGAAGTATCTTTATCGCCTCATTATCTGCTCCGAGTGTATGACAAACGGGTGGCTGCTTTTTATTCTGACAGCACGACGCCGTTCTTTATCAGTGATGTTTACGTCAGCGAACTGCCGAAAAAGGACCGGCAACTGCTGATACAGGGTCTTCAGGTAAACAGCCGAAAAGAGCTTGACAGATTATTGGAAGATTACTGCAGTTGAGCCTGCTGACTCCGTGTCTTCTTTGTTTTGAAAGAAGAGCCACACTCTTTCTTATCAGTGATGTTTCTGTCAGCAAACCGCCGAAGCTGAACCGGCAACTGCTGATAAGAAAATCGGGTAAACAGCCGAAAAGAGCTTGACAGATTGTTGAAAGATGAAAGAGCAGAGCGTACCAAGGTTACAGTGTATGACTGCTGTCTGCAAATGTCACTTTAATACTAATGCGGCATGATTGTGTTTTTACTGTTTGTGATGATTTTGTAATATTGTTTTCAATGTTTCATCACTTTCTTCATTCGGAATTTGTGAGCATTTTATTCGTGATAATAATTGTGATTAATATTTATTTTTTTAGATTTTTTTCTCTGAAAGCTTTATTTTTCGGTGTTTTCAAACGAACCCGTGTATTATTCCGAAACATTTTTTCATGTTTTTTCCATTATTTTTAGTGTTTTATACAAAAGATTGTGTGAATTATCACTTTTTTATTATCATTTTGTAACTTTTTGAAAAAGTAAATAAAAAAGTAGTGACAAAATGCAAATAATAGTGTATAATATTGATAGCTTGGTAATATATTATTTATAGGGGGGTAATTATATTGTATAGTATGATATCTTACTGGCTGAAATTCTACCGTCATGAGTGCGGATTAACTCAACAGCAGGTGGCTGACCGTCTTAAAATTGAGCGTTCAACTTACACCTACTACGAGACAGGCAAAACAAAACCTGATATCAACACCCTGATCAAAATTGCTAAAGTGTACAACATCAGCTACACAAAATTGCTTCAGGGTATTGAGGAGGAACTGGAAAGCGCTGTTGCCGATATTCATTCCGGCGCTCCTACCGAGGATGAGGATACTTTGAAGTATCGTACTCACGCTACCACTAAGTATGAGGTTGAACTGCTCTTTGTCGTTCGTAATCTGACGCCAAAACAGAGAAAAGAAGTAATGAGTCACGCTAAAAAGCTGATCAGCGAAACTGAAGCTTCGAAGTAAGACTACATATTCTTTTGCTCACTCACGGCAAATCGTACCTGCATTTTTATCGCTTTGTTAAAAATCCGGTGAACTTCTGTTCACCGGATTTTTTCGTCATTATTCTGCTGTCTTCTGTGACATTCTGTACATTGCCTCCAGACAGATTTGTGCATGGGTAAAATAATGCTCTTCGCTGATCCCTTCGTTTGCGTCATGTATGTTCGACGGGTCCCCTGCAAACACGGGACCGAAGGCTACTCCTCGGTTTTTCAGCGTTCTGGCATAGGTTCCGCCGCCTGTTGCGTACAACTGCGGTTCTTCCTCTGTAACCGCTTTGTAAGCCTGTTTCAGACACGACAGTATAGCAGCGCTCTCATCTATCATCAAGGGCGGATCATGATGAATGACTCTGGCCATCAGTCCGTCGTAAGACGCTCTTTCTCTGATCTTCTCCAGTATTTCTTCGCTGTCTGCTGTGACCGGATACCGGATATCAATTTTCGCTCTTGAGGTTACAGCGTCAATATCGACTACGCCTACATTCACCGTCAGCGCACCGGACTCTTTATCACAACAGCTTATCCCCAGTGACGTACCGTCCGTTTCCAGTCCAATGGCGTCATCAAGAAATGCACACAGCCCGCCCAGTACCGTATGACCGAAATCGGCTGCCAAAATCCGTATCAGATGTGTGGCGGCGTTCAGCCCTTCCTGCGGAACACAGGCATGAGCTGCTTTTCCTGCCGCAGCAATCCGCAAACCGTCCATGGTATAGATAAAATCATAGCTTCCCGGTCTGGCATCGGCAAAACGCCGGAGCTGGTGGTCTTCCGCTTCTGTACAGTCAATCAGCGCATACGCCTTTTGCGGCACGGCATTGACCGCACTGCCTGCATGAAACTCTGTCAGCGTTGTGCCGTCGTGCGCCTGTGCATAGACCTCAATCTGCAGTATGCCCTTTTCATAACAACATATTCCGTACTCGGAATCCGGTGTGAACGCCATATCCGGCAGCTTTTCATGCTGAAAATAGAATTTCATATCTCCCATGCCGATCTCCTCGGCTGCGCCCAGAATCAGTCTCAGCTTTCTCTGAGGTATGACGCCTTCATCCTTCAGCGCCTTCAGACAATACAGCGCAGCCATGGCAGGTCCTTTGTCGTCTACAACGCCCCTGCCGTACATTCTGCCGTCTTTTATCGTCAGTTTGTAGGGATCTTCTACCTGCCATCCTTCTCCTGCCGGCACAACATCAACATGCGCCAGTACTGCGGCAATTTCTTCTCCTTCTCCGTATTCCACGTGACCTGCAATATGCCCTGTCTTATTTACCTTGAAGCCCATTTCTTCTCCACGCTGCAGCATATAATCCAGCGCTTCTTCCGCTGCCGCCGGATCACTGACCGATACTGACCGAATCTGCATCAGCTTGTCCAGATCCTGCAGCATCTCCTGTCGGTACCGCAATATCTTCTCTCCGAAACTCACTGTATCATCTCCGTTTCGTGCTTTTCTTCTGCATTCTCTTCCTCTTTATCGTCATTTTTGTTTATGACAGTCGTTTCGATCCGGTATCTCGGCCTCTGCTTGACTTCACTGTATATTTTGCCTACATAACTGCCTACGATTCCGATGCACAGCATCTGCAAGCCGCCGATAAACCAGATGGAACAAATGGTGGACGGCCAGCCTGATTGGGCAGCTCCCATAAAATAAGAAACAAGGGCATAGATAAACCCTATGATGCTCAGAACACAGGTGATGATCCCCAGATTTGATATCAGCTTCAGCGGCTTGACACTGAACGAAGTGATACCGTCTATGGCAAACCGGATCATCTTCTTCAGCGGATATTTCGATTCTCCCGCAAACCGCTCGTTTCTTTCATAGTATACATAGTCACAGCGGTAGCCGATCAGCGGAACGATGCCTCTCAAAAACAAATTTACTTCCTTATACTCTGAAAGTGCTTCCAGCGCTTTGCTGCCCAACAGACGATAGTCCGCATGATTATAGACAATATCCACTCCGAGCATTTTCATAAACTTGTAATATCCCTGTGCGGTGGTTCGCTTGAAAAATGTGTCTTTTTTGCGGCTATTGCGTACACCGTATACCACTTCGCAGCCTTCCATATATTTTTCAACAAACTCGTCTATTACCTCTATATCGTCCTGCAAATCGGCGTCAAGCGATATGACACAGTCACACCCCTGCTCTTTTGCTGTCATGAGACCGCTGAGCAGGGCATTCTGATGTCCTCTGTTTCTGGAAAGCTTTACCCCGCCGATGTATTTGTTCTCCTTGCTTTTTTCCGCAATAATCTCCCACGTGCGGTCTTTGCTGCCGTCGTCAACAAACAACATACGGCTGTCTTCACCGGCTTTGCCGTCTGCTATCAGCTGCATCAGCTTTGCACTCAGGCGCTTCATGGTCTCCTGCAGCACTTCTTCTTCATTATAACACGGTATGACAAAATAAACCTTTGGCATAGGACTTCTCCTTTATTATATTCCCTCTTGAGAATGTTTATTCCTTACTTTGCTGTCTTCAATGCTCTTTACGACGCCCTGGAGCCTTCGGAAGTCTGAACCGGCGTTGTCTTTTTGGGTGTGATCCTGACATTCACCGTATAGCTTCCCTCCAGCCAGCAGCCGTTAAAGGAATCGTTGAAAACCAGCGTTACCGGCCGCTCTACGTACCCCTCGGTGATGGTGGATTTGTCGGACATATCTATCATTGCCGTCACTGACACAGGCGTAAGCACGTCTATCTTCTGCTTGGGACCAATAACCTTTACCGTCAGACTCTTGTTGGCAACGACTGCATTCTGCTCCTGTCCCTGATTCTGTATCACAAAATTTGCCGCCGTCAGCGTCAGCTCCTTCTCCGCCATGCCGGACATATCAAATTCAACCTGTGCATTCTCGACCGAGCTGATATTACGGCAGCCGGATGGAATTTCAAGCGTAACGGTATAGGTGTTATTCTCCTTTGTCACCTGGGCAAAATCTATAGTAGACGTACTGATGGAAGTGATATTGGAGTTTTTGGGAACCGCCATTTCAATCTCCTTGGGTTCCACCTTGATAAAGGAAGGATCCAGTTCCAGCGCTTCCGGCACGTTGACAATATTCGGTTCTACAGGAATATGCCGTACGTCGAGTATCGGTACGGTGGCATCTACCTCGGTAATATCGGGGGTAATGTATTTATTCGTGATCTTTTTTCCGTTTGCATCATAAAATACCAGCGGCGCTTTTACCACAGTCGTTTCCGACAGTGTGGTCTGAAAGGTGTATTCTGCGTCCACCTCTGCGATACTGTTGATGACAGATTCCGCACCCGATATTTTGACACTCTGCCGTGACAGCTTCGTTTGGGAAGCATAGCACGACGGATCAACCGAGCTGACAGATACCTTATCGGTAATCGGCAGTACCTTTTCTGTTTCAAAACGGTCTACAAAAACATTCACGCTGGAGGGCGACACGGTAGATTCAAAGGAATAATCTGTTTTTACACCGTTTTTCTTCGGCACAAGGTCTATCGTATAGTTTCCCGGCTCTGTGATAAAGCTGACGTCGGACGCTGTTATATAGATATCGTCCTTGGTGATATTCGTCACCACCAACGCATTGCCCGATACCTTCACTTCCGCCTTGAGATCTTCGCCGTTGAAATATCGCAGATCATTGGTCAGCTCAGGCAGACTGACTGAAATGTCCGTCACCGTGAAGATAGAAGGTTCCTGTGTATTGGAAGCTACATAGATCCATGCCGCAAAGGCTACCAGTATGGAAAAAAGCATGACGAACTTATCATTATAAAAGAGCTTGAAGCTGAGTTTATTTTTTAATTTTTTCATCTGTTTTACCCTTCTTTTGTGCGGCATTGATGGGTGTCCTCTCGGTTTTTTCGGAGAACTGCGGTACAATCATTTCTTCCAGCGCTACATTCAGTGTTTCTCTGGTATAGTCCCTGGTCAGCACACCGTTCAGCGCTATGGAAATATTACCTGTTTCTTCCGACACTACCACAGCTACCGCATCGCTGTTTTCACTGATGCCGATGGCGGCACGGTGTCTTGTGCCAAGGTCCGAGCTGACGATGCTGTTGTTCTGCGTCAGGGGCAGAATACAGCCTGCCGCATACAGCTTGCCGTCTCTGACTATCATGGCGCCGTCATGCAATGGCGCTTTGTTGAAAAATATGTTGCCGATCATGGATACGGAAGGCTCTGCGTCGATTACCGTACCTGTATTGATAATATCTCCCAGCCTCGTCTGACGCTCAAACACGATCAGCGCTCCGGTTTTTGATTTCTGAAAGTTATTCGCCGCTTCGGACACACAGTTGATGACCTGCCGCACCTGTCTGAGCTTGTCTTCTTCTATTCCCTTGCTGCCGGACAACGTGTTCCAGTATTTTGCAATCTTGCTTCTTCCGATATGCTCCAGCGCACTTCTAAGCTCCGGCTGGAAAACAATCAACACCGCCAGAACCGAAAACTGGAAGAAAGACGAGAACAGCGCATTCAGCATTTTCAGGCTGAACACTCCGGAGATGAAAAATGCCACAATCAATACCAGAATTCCTTTGACAAGCTGTTCGGCTCTGGTTTCACGCACTATCTTGATCAGATTGTAGATGATAAAGGCAACAACCATGATATCCAGCACATCTGTCGCCTTAAATGTCATCATTAACGAAATAAAGGCTCTGTATACATTACTGATTGCCTCCCACAAGGTAACTCCTCCTCATCTTTTTTTCTTTCCTGTCTTTTTTACATGATGATACAATTCTATTTTATCACAGAAACAAATTTTATCAACTGTTTTTTCTAATATTTCCTTAAAAAAGGCTTCGCCGTTCTCTGTACTCTTACGGCGAAGCCTCTTTGCGCTGTGTTTTATGCGCCTGTATTGCGATACTGTTTTTCTATACTGCGAAGAGCCGCAAGAAATCTGTCCGCATCTCCGGTTTTGTTCCATACAGACGGTGATACCCTTACCGTACCCACTTCTTCCGTTCCTGCCATTCTGTGCGCCTGCGGACTGCAGTGCAGTCCTGAGCGAACCGCTATCCCGTATCGGTTCAGCTCCTGCGCCACCGTTTCGCAGTCAATTCCTTTCAGGTTAAATGACAACACCGGTACATAATACGGCATTTTCGGCTCCGGAAAATACAAAACTGCCCTGTCGTCCGACTGCAGCCCTCTGTAAATGCGCTGTATCAGCATATACTCATGCCGGGCAATTTTCTCCGGCGTTTTGCTCATGACAAATTCCATTCCTGCCCTCAGCCCCGCTATTCCCGCTACATTCGGCGTTCCGCTCTCCAGTCTGTCCGGAAGCTCTTCGGGCTGCTTCAGTTCCATTGAATTGCTGCCCGTTCCCCCTTCTGTCAGACTTTCGGGAATGGTATTTCCGCCGATGATCAGCATTCCGGTCCCCATCGGACCATAAAGACCTTTATGCCCTGCCAGACATAAAAAATCTATTTTGCTGTCTTCTATATCAACAGGCAGTACACCGCCGCTTTGTGCAGCGTCTACCGTTATCAGCACTCCGTATTCATGTGCCAGCGCCGTTATCCTTTCGATCGGCAGTCTGATTCCCCATACATTCGATGCATGCGTGCAGATGATCATTCTGGTTTTTGCATTAATGCTCTTGCGAAAGGCGTCTACCGTACTGTCGTTGTCTTCCGGATATACCTTGGCAATACTATAACTGACCCCACGCTCCTTTAACGACGTCAGCGGCCGCATTACCGCATTATGCTCCAGTTCCGATACAACAACATGATCGCCGCTTTTTAACACACCCTTCATGACCGTATTCAGCGCCGTTGTACAGTTCACCGTAAAAATCACTTTGGAAGGTTCTGCAGCATGAAACAACTCCGCAGCCGTTTTTCTCGCACGGTAGATCTCTTCCGCCGCCCTGATTGATGGCTTGTGTCCGCTTCTTCCCGGATTAGCTGCACTCAGTGATGCTTCTGCTGCGGCATTTCTGACAGACAGCGGTTTTGGAAATGTGGTAGCTGCATTATCCAGATATATCACTTTCTATTACCCCTCTCCGCTCTGCCAATAACTCTGATTCCTTTTTCTCGCAATATTCTTTCCGCTTCCTCTGTATTCTGAGGGACATACAGGCTATATCCACAGCCCTGTCTCTGCTGACGCTTCGGAGTACGCTCTATCTGCGCCTTGATGCCGTACTGCCGCAGCAGCTCCCTTCCCTGCATAGCATAGGTGACAGAGGAAACCATGATCAGCGTCTTCTCCATAGTTCTTCTCCTCTCGGTTTCTCATACTACTTCTACTGATGATTAACAGCCTGTATTGTTCGGTTGTATTTTTTTAGTCGATTCAGACAATGATATCATGCAGAAATAGCACTACTTTCATTTTATGACAAACATTATCTTTGGTGCCTGTATTCCACTATATACAATTTTGGGGCACTCTCTGTTATCTATCGCTCTGCCAATCAAAACCACTGCTCAGACTCAGGATTGTGAATACTCATAAACGGAACTGACTGAATCGTCTTTTACCATAACGATAGTTCCTTCTACTCTCTTAATTGATTATCACAGCAATTTTTGATCATGCTTTTTTCATAATCTGCTTACGATCAGAGTATTCTGAACTAATACTATTCTCAAATCAATAACAGACAACTTAAAAATAAAGCAATGGAAGTCAGGTGCAAAGCCCCCCGAATCCCCACTGACACCCCCCGAAACGATGTTTGAGGAATTTACAATAAACTACTGAACATTCATATTAAAAGTTGCGCTCAAGCCTTTTCAAAGGCTTGCAGGTTCAAGGGGCAGCGGCGGAGTGCCTCCGCTGTCGATTCCGCCCTCGTTCGCTGTCGCTCACTTACTTCAAACAGATTTGCAACTTCTATTCCGCTGCCAATTATGCTTTCCTCAGAGTGCGAAACACTCTAACGACAGGCGCACGGCAAGGGGTGAATCAAAAAACAGTCCGGTGGACTTTTTTTGAGAGGGGACGCCCTGCAAGAGAGGGCGTTCCCTGAGAAAAGATGGATTGCGTAAAATCAAAAGCAACAACTAAAAGCGTACAACTTTTATTTTTCCTCCCTCTGACGAGGGAGGAAAAATGCATAAAAAATCAGGGGCTTCCGCCCCTGAAACCCCGGTTCTTTTCTCGGATCACTATATTATCGTTGTTCGGTGTTTACCTGTTTTAAGTTTACAGGAGCATTTCGCTGCCTGCAGGCAGCGAGTCAGTGGGGCTTTTGCGAACCCCCGACACCCCCGAAAACGATGTTTGAATATTTTTAGAACAATCTACTGAGCATACACGGGGTTTTTGTACAGACTAAATTGAAAAGTTTAGCGAAACTTTTTATTTTGTCTTCTTTTTATATGAAAACGTATAACACATATTTGTGACATTTCCGTTGTATACAAAAAAACAGGGACTTTCAAACGAAAGTCCCTGCTGATGTTTACATTATAAAACATAAAACAATAAGTATCAGTCAAATACAGTTTTATTATGCTGTCATCAGCCTTTTTTCAATACAAGATACTGATTGATCTCTGGCATTGTGTCAAACATACGGTCTGCAATACCGGCTGCCTCTTGCTGAGATTTGCCAACGGTAGTAACATAAATCTTGATCTTCGGCTCTGTTCCGGAGGGTCTGACAATCACCGCTCCGCCGCCTTCAAGTGTGTATGAAAGCACATTCGACTTGGGAAGGAAAATTTCCTTCTGCTTGCCTGTGAGAAGATTTTTGCTGTATGAATTCAGATAATCTGCAATTTCACAGACCTGATATCCTGAAAACGCCTTCGGCGGATTGCTCCGCAGGTCATTCATAATGCCTGCCATTGTATCCATTCCTGCAGCACCTTCAAACTCATAGCTTTCGGTTCTGTTAAGATAATGATCGTATTCATTGTAAAGCTCCTGCATTCTCTGATACAGGCTTTTGCCCTGCTTATGATAATAGGCTGCCATTTCACAAATCAGCATAGAAGCAACGACAGCGTCTTTATCACGCACATAACCACCTGCCAGATAGCCATAGCTCTCTTCAAAGCCGAATACGTATCTGTTTTCTTCTCCCTTTTGCTCTAACAGCAGAATCTGCTCTCCGATATATTTGAAACCGGTCAGCACGATCTTCAGCTCGCAGCCGTACTTCTCACAGATTTTGTCTACCAGCTTGCTGGTAACAATGGTTCTGACTGCCACAGGATTCTCAGGCAGTGTACCGGCGGCTTTTCTGCCGGCAAGAATATAATCCAGCAACAGTATGCCTGTTTCATTACCTGTCATCAAACGGTATCCGTCTTCTGTCTTGACAGCAATTCCTACTCTGTCGCTATCCGGATCGGTTGCAAGCAGCAGGTCGGCACCTTTTTCCTGACAAAGCTCAAGACCCAGCTTCAACGCCGCCTTTACTTCAGGATTCGGATACGGACAGGTTGTAAAGTTGCCGTCGGGCATCTCCTGCTCGGGAACAACCGTAACATCTTCTATCCCGATTCTGTCGAGTATTTTTCTGACCAGCTTGTTGCCCGCACCGTTAAGCGGTGTGTACACAACCTTCAAACCGGAGCCCCGGCAGATGTCTTTATTGACGCTCTGCTCCTGCACACGCTGCAGATAGGTTTCGTATACGCTGTCGCCGATCCATTCGATCATGCCGCTTTTCAGCCCTTCGTCAAAATCCGCAACCTTAATGTCGCCGTTAAAATAGTCTACCTTCTGAATCTCATCATACACAGCGTCTGCATTAACGTCCGTCATCTGACAGCCGTCACTGCCGTAGCACTTGTATCCGTTGTATTTAGCAGGATTATGGCTCGCCGTCACCATGATACCGGCGCTGGTTTTCAACTCTCTGACAGCAAAGGATACCACAGGCGTGGGCTGAAGCTCTGTTGAAAGATATGCCTTTACTCCGTTTGCTGCAAGTACCTTTGCAGCTTCTCTGGCGAAAAGGTCTGCCTTGATGCGTGAATCGTGAGAAATTGCTACAGACGGGTGATCATACTTCTTGTTCAGAAAATTAGCAAGACCCTGTGTTGCCTTTCTTACCGTGTAGATATTCATTCTGTTGGTACCTGCACCGATAATACCTCTGAGTCCGGCAGTACCGAATTTCAGTTCACGGTAAAAACTCTCATATACAGCATCTTCATTATCCTTCATTCCGTTAAGTTCCCGGATCAGATCTTCATCTTCAACTGCGTTTTCGAGCCACAGATTAAACATTTCTTTCATTTCCATTGATCATATCCCCCTAATCGACACGGACCCGCCGCATCTGCATTATTGAAATTATAATAACACATTTTTCCTTGTGTTTCAATAATTACTTTGCATTTCTCCCAAATATTTTTTCAGAATTGCCAATTTGAAAAAATTGAGCCGCTCTTGTGACAGATTTTTAGTTTAATTGACAAACGCTTCATATAATATGACCGTTTTTCTCTCTTTTATCCTTATAAAATCGTAATTATGAATAGAATTCTACTCAAAATATATTAAAATTGTACAGTTATTATGCTTGTAATCTGACAGATTTTACGATACAATAAGATTGGATTGTAATGAAATTTTTTCGGACCGGAGGTATGCTCTTTGTCTAACAATACTGCTGTACTGTCACCGTCAGCCAACGACAGATCCGGACAAAAGCCAAAATTCAGGATTTATATTCCTGTTCTGATTGCTGCAGGTATCCTGCTGGTAACAATTATTCTGCTCTTGGTTTTTGCTGTCTTTTTTAACAAAACACTGAAAAGTACCTGGACGCTTCACTTTACCCTTGGTGATACCAATTGTACGGTTGCCTATTCTTTTCAAGACAACGATACCGTTTATTACTATAACGGCGGCTATGTACGAAAAGGTAAATATCAGCTTTCAACAGACAGCACCGGTCAGAATATTCTGACAATGGATTTCCGTAATTTTAACCGTTTCGACTCCTCACTGACAACCTGTCGGCTCGGCTATCGCTTTGAAGGCAACAGCTTGTCCGGCAGAAAGATTGTCTGCACCGACTATGACGGCATGATTTTCGTTCCCGAAGACCTCTCTGCAGAAAATAAGGACGCAAACGCTATCCACCCTAACGCCGATTACATAGACGATAACAATACTCGCTACTACCTCTTTACACTGCACGAGGACAACAACTATCAGTTTCCTTCCAAACCCTTTGAGGATCCTAAAACCGATCAAAAACTCCTCGGTATCTGGCTGGAGGTTCCCGAAGATCCGGAAGACGACATCATTTACGACAACACCTTTGCCTTCTTTGAGGACGGGACTATCCGCATTACCTACCGTGACAAAATCTATCACGGCTGCTATACCGCCGGTAACGGAGCCTGCGTCTTCAATGTCGTTATGGCGGACGACGTCGCTTCTAATTTTTCGATGGACTATTCCTTCGAAGAGAAGGGACTTATTATCAGGATCAATGACGTGCCGGCTCATTATGTCAAAACCGATGATTTTTATGCCTTCGACACCGGTATTGAGTAACCATCGGAAGCAGACAGTTATGATGCAGGTATCGGCTCAAAGCAATATGATTGTCATGCTTTTAGATATCCCTGCAGAAAAACCTGATGATGCCTGCCGCACCTGTTCGGCTCAACACGGTAATTCTGTTTATTGTTTTATTGGCAAAGCAAAATTTTTATCTTTTCGTTCGGCAAAACAGCTTATAAAGTAAAGCAGAAAGGAATCGTATTATGCTGTTTAATTGTAAAAATTGCGGACAGCCTTTTGATGATTATTACGGTGTTTGTCCCAAATGCGGCACACCTCTTACCTATGATCTGCAGCCGCCCGCTGATATGCCTGCTGCAGCAGTCCCGGTCGTTTCCTCTGTTCCGGCAGCAGCACCTGTTCAGGAAACAGTACCCGTTCAGGAAGCAGCGCCTGTTCAGGAAATTGTTCAGCCGCCGAAAAAGCCGAAGAAAAAATCCAAGGCTCCGTTGATTGCCATTCTCTGCTCATTGGCTGTACTGGCTGTCGGCGGTACGGTTACTGCAGCAATTCTGCTTTCCAGACCGACCCCCGAACAGCTAATTGAACAGCATTGCACTGCCGCACAGCAGGCTTTGAAGGAAAACCGCTATGAAGACGCCGAAAAGGACTTTCTTGCAGCTCTTGAAATAGACAGTACAAAATCAGAGATTTATAATGATCTGACAGATACTTATCTTTCGGATAAGCAGCCTGACAAAGCAGTCGCACTTTTGCAGGAATATTATGACAAATCAAAAGATCCGGAAGTTGCCGGCATGATGATGAAATGCGCCGATTACTATGCTGCCGACGGTCAGAATGACAACGCTGTCAGCATCTATCGCACCGTTATCAGCATGAACCCTGATTCCGTCAGGGCTTATCAGCAATGTGCCAAAGTCTATGTCAGATCAGACGACGAAGCCTCTGCTCTGAAGATTCTGTCTGACGGCGTCCGCCAGACCGGTGACAGCGAACTCGAAGCACAGTACGATACACTTAATACTGCTCACGAATATCAGACATTCATGGCTGATGCCGACCGATTGTCTGCCGACAAGCAATATCTGCAGGCGGCTGAGCTTTATCTGAAAGCCGCCGCTGTTCAGCCCAAACTCGAACAACCCTATCTGCTGGCAGGCAACTGTTATGAATTGGCGGAGGATTTCAAAAAAGCCAGGGAAGTATATGAACAGGGTTATACCGCCTCAAGCGCTGATTCTCTCAAAGAAAAAGCCGACCAGGTATTACAGAAAAACATCAGCGTTAACGGTATGGATTTCACAGACCCTGATACAATTACTCTGTTGAAAAATCAACTGGTTCGTGAAGCCGATGCGTCCGGAGGAACGATAAATCTCGTTCTGTGGGTGCCGGGCGAAATACAGAAGGAAGAGAAGAAAAATGCGGAAGCTTTCATAAAACTGATGGAAGACCCACGTTATACCATCAAAATTTCCGTTCGTACCGTTTCTCCCGATGATTCGGCAGGCCGTGTTCTTTCCGATTCTAACGATGCAGCAGACGTGTTTGTATCTGACAGCTCCTATCTTCCCGCTCTGCAAAAGGGCGGTGCTGTATCCCGTGTAAATCCTCTCTATACCACTACCATTCAGAAAAACCACACACCCGAAAGTGTCGACTTCTGCCGGGCGGAAAATTCGCAGGATCTGTTGGCGTTTCCGTTCAACGCCTGCAGCGGTTCGCTTCTGTTTTATGATAAACGGGTGATTTCCGAAAAGGATGCTGCCACTTTTGATACACTGATTGCCAAAGCCGCCAAGGCAGGAAAAAACGTCTATTATAATCTGACCAACAGTTGGTATTCTACCGATTTCTTCCTGACTGCGGGCTGTGATATCAGCGTGTCTGACGGCAAGCAGACAATTTCCGTCGATAACAACAAGGGCCTCATCGCCGCCAAGGCAATGTGTCACCTTGCTGAAAAAAGCGGTAAAGGATTGCTCTCTGATTCTGGTTCCATCGGTGATTACGCTGCTATTGTACAGGGGTTTGAAAAAGGGACGATTGCTGCCGCAGTGGCGCCTGCAGACCTGCAGCACGATATTATCACCGCTGTCGGCGCTGAAAATCTGGGCGTTGCAAAGCTGCCTACCGTTCTGATGGACGGCAAGCAACAGCAGCTTCACTCCCTTGGCGCTTCGCTCTTGATGGAAGTTAATGTTTTTTCGAAATTTAACTTTGCATCACAGACTCTTGCCTGCTATCTGACAAGCGCCGAAGTGCAGTCCAACCGCTATCAGACATCAGGATATACGCCCACTAACCTTCAGTTGATCAACTCAACTGACCAGCAGGATAATCCTGTTTTCAAGGCTATTGCAGAGCAGCGTCCTTTTGAACATGATGCCGCTGCCACCGTCAGCTCTGCTTACTGGGCTGTTGGTGATATCCGTGCTCTCACGCAAAAGATTATCGACAGCAAAGGCGCCGTTTCTGATAAAGATCTGAACGCCCTTCTGCAAAAAATTCCCAAAGCTTTGAAACAGTAACCCGATTCACCAAGGTTTTGTTGCGGCACATAAGCCCTATCTTGTCATTATCATCCTTTTACCGGATTTGATAATATATTTTTCCCTTGCAAATTAAATTATTCAAAGGAGAGATTCTTATGCTGAATGAATTCTGGAGCGCATTGAAAAGCGGTACTGATATCCGTGGCGTCGCCGTTGAAGGTGCCGGCTATGATGTCAATCTGACTGACGATACCGTTAAGGCTATTGTCAACGCTTTTGCTTTATGGCTTTCTAAGAAAACCGGCAAAACAGGTCCCGAACTTAAAATATCCGTCGGAAGAGATTCCCGTATCACCGGTCCCCACATTGCGGCTCTTACCAGAGATGAACTGATCAGAGCCGGCGTTCAGGTAGTAGACTGCGACCTTTGCTCTACTCCCGCCATGTTTATGACAACCGTTGAACTGGGCTGTGACGGCGCTGTGCAGATTACTGCAAGCCATCACCCCTATTACAGAAACGGGCTTAAATTCTTTACCCGCGAAGGCGGTCTTGAAGGCACCGATATCTCTGATATTCTTGAAATGGCTCAGAACAGCAATAAACTGAATCCTGCTGTCGGCGGCAAAATCATAGAAAATGAATATATGAGCTATTATGCCGGTAATCTGCGTGAACTCATTAAAGAAAAAATCAATGATAAAAATGACTATCATCATCCCCTCAAGGGATTTAAAATCGTTGTAGACGCCGGCAACGGTGTCGGCGGCTTCTATGCTGCCGATGTTCTTGAAGCACTGGGTGCCGATGTAAGAGGCAGCCAGTTCCTGGAGCCTGACGGTATGTTCCCTAACCACATTCCTAACCCCGAAGACGCTCAGGCTATGGCGGCTATCAGCTCTGCTGTCAAGGCTTTCGGCGCTGATTTCGGTATTATTTTTGATACTGATGTTGACCGCTGCGGTGCTGTCGATGCTCAGGGTAAGGAAATCAATCGTAACCGTCTGGTTGCGCTTGCCGCAGCTATCGCTCTTGAAAACACCAACGGCGCTATGGTCGTTACCGATTCTATTACCTCTACCGGTCTGAAAGACTTTATCGAAAACAAACTCGGCGGCAAACATCTGCGCTTTAAAAGAGGCTACAAAAACGTCATCGACGAGGCAATCCGTCAAAATGATAATGGCATTTTTTGCCCTCTGGCTATTGAAACCTCAGGACATGCCGCTATGAAAGAAAACTACTTCCTTGATGACGGTGCATATCTCATCACGAAAATCATCATCAAAGCTGCTCAGCTCCGTATGGAAGGCAAGACCCTCGATTCTCTCATTGCTGATCTGAAGGAACCTGTTGAAAGCAAAGAGATTCGCATTAAAATCACGGAAAAAGATTTCCGTACATACGGCGAAAAAGTCATTGCTGATCTGACCGCTTACGCCGAGAAGCAGAAGGACTTCATCATTGCTGATGATAATCATGAGGGTATTCGTGTTTCCTTTGATAAGAAAAACGGAGACGGCTGGTTCCTGCTTCGTCTGAGTGTGCATGATCCCATTATGCCGCTGAATATCGAAAGTGACAGCAAGGGCGGCGTCGACAAGATTTATGAAAAAATCAAGCCTTTCTTAGAGAAGTGCGAAGGTCTTGATACTTTCACCGGCAAGGCTCCTGCCAAGGCTGAAAAGAAGGAGGAAGCTCCAAAGACTCCTGCTAAGGCTGAAAAGAAGGAAGAAGCTCCAAAG
>JBGUWM010000164.1:0-8673 GCA_045221175.1 Acutalibacteraceae bacterium
GGCAAACAGAATTGTTTCATCAAACTGAATGCGTCAACAACGTTTTCGGGGGTGTCGGGGGGGCTTTTACGCAAAAGCCCCCCTGACTCGCTGCCCGCAGGCAGCGAAATACTCCTGTAAGTCAAAGACGGACAAAAAACAAATAACGATTATATATTGATTCGAGATAAACACCGGGGTTTCAGGGGCGGCAGCCCCTGATTTTTTATGTTTTTTCATGACCTCGTAAGAGGTCATGATCGTTAATGCAGTCAGCAATAGATTTTATGATAATCCATCATTTACGATCAAACATTCCGCCGTCGCAAGCCTTTTCAAAGGCTTACGAGAAACTTTTCGTTTGTATGCTGAGTTATTTTTTGTACCGGTGTTTTTGGGAGGCTGAATTTTTTTTCGAAAAACAATGAATCACTGCTTAACACTTGCCAAAGCAGCAGCTTTGGTGATATAATGGTATTGCATTTGGAAAACCGCTGTTTGCGGCATTTTCACTTTATTCAAGGAAGGTTACTGCTTATGTTAAAAAACAAGCCCTTTTTAATTGCCGCCATTGTTTTCGGCACTCTCGGTATTTTAGTGCTTATTCTGACGGCCATCTCTTTTTTCGAAGGTGACAACCTGATTTCCGGCGCTATCGGCTCTCTGCTGGGGCTGGACAAAGAATCCTTCAAGGACGCCACCATGGCTCAAATCGCTGTTGTGTTCTTTATTCCTACCTTTATTTTCGCTTTTCGTGCTTTGGCAGACATCGACGATGCTGCCGAAAAAGCGAAAAAACAGCTTGAAGAATCGGTTTCTCTCAGCAATGCCGCAGTCATTCCCATGGAAACCGCTGCTATTCAGGAAGCTGAACCCACTCAGACAGACAATTAACAAAACGGAGGTTTTTTGATCATGACGATTCCGCAGGATCCTTTTATTCTCTATTCCTACCTTAACACACAGCTCAGGGATCATTATTCCTCTCTTGAGGAATTTTGCAAGGCAAAGGGCTGTAACAGTCAGGAGCTTTGTCAAAAGCTCTCGGAAGCCGGATTTGAATATTCACCGGAAACAAACCGTTTCGGTTAAGATAATGCGCTTTCACTCAGCGGTACGCAGCATTCACTCACTGCTCTTTCCGCTTATCTTTTATCAGGCGGCATGAAGCATTCACTCACTGCTTTTCCGCTTATCTTTTATCAGGCGGCATGAAGCATTCACTCACTGCTCTTTCCGCTTATCTTTTATCAGGCGGCATGAAGCATTCACTCACTGCTCTTTCCGCTTATCATTTATCAGGCGGCTTGAAGCGTTCACCCACTGCTCTTTCCGCTTATCATTTATCAGACAGAAAAAAAGGAGAGAAAAAATCATGGATTACAGAAAAGAATCACTGAAAAAGCATTACGAATGGCAGGGCAAGATTGAGGTAATTTCAAGAGCGCCGATCACCAATTCCGAGGAGCTGTCTCTTGCCTACACCCCCGGCGTTGCAGAGCCTTGTCTGGAGATCAACAAGGATTATGAAAAGTCCTTTGTTCTCACAAGAAGAAACAATCTGGTAGCTGTTGTAACCGACGGAACGGCTGTTCTCGGTCTGGGTGATATCGGTCCCGAAGCCGGAATGCCTGTTATGGAGGGCAAGTGTGCGCTCTTCAAGGAATTTGGCGGTGTAGATGCTTTCCCGATCTGTGTCCGCTCCAAAGACGTAGACGAAATCGTCAGAACCGTTTATCTCATTTCCGGCAGCTTCGGCGGCATCAACTTAGAGGATATTGCCGCTCCCAGATGCTTCGAAATCGAGAGAAAACTCAAAGAGCTGTGCGACATTCCTGTTTTCCATGACGACCAGCACGGCACGGCTGTTGTAGTGGGTGCCGCCCTGATCAATGCGCTCAAAATCGTCAAAAAGAACATTGCGGATATTAAAGTTGTCATCAACGGCGCCGGTTCCGCAGGCATTGCCATTGCCAAGCACATTATGAACCTCGGCGTTAAAAACCTTGTTTTATGCGACAGTGTCGGCATCATCTGCGAAGGTGACGCCCGTCTGAACAGCGAAAAAGCCGCTATGGCTGCTATTACAAACCGTGAGCATTTAACAGGCACTCTTGCCGATGCTATGAAGGGTACCGACGTCTTCATCGGTGTTTCCGCTCCCGGCATTGTCAGCGAAGAGATGGTCGCTTCCATGAACACTGACGCTATTGTACTGGCGATGTCCAATCCCACGCCCGAAATCATGCCCGACCTTGCCAAAAAAGCCGGCGCAAGAATCATCGGTACCGGACGTTCGGATTTCCCCAACCAGATCAACAATGTTCTGTGCTTCCCCGGCATTTTCCGTGGCGCTCTGGACTGCCGAGCAAAAGAGATCAACGAAGACATGAAGCTTGCCGCTTCTTATGCGATTGCTTCCTTAGTCAGCGACGAAGACCTCAACGAAGACTATATTCTTCCCTTTGCCTTTGACAAGCGTATCGGTTCTACTGTTGCACAAGCCGTTATGGATGCCGCCAGAAAAAGCGGCGCAGCTCGTGCGTGAGTGGCGGAGTGCCTCCGCTCTCTGGTCCGCCCTCGTTCGCTGTCGCTCACTCACTTAGTGGTAATTCGTTCCTTCAGTTCCGCAGCCAACCGGCACGGGCAGCGACGATCAGTCGGTGCGTGACCGCACAGGACTATTCCGCTGACGTTCGCTAACGCTCACTCACTTAAAACTAATTTTGCCACTTCAGTTCCGCAGGCGTCCGGCACGGGCAGCGACAGTAAGTCGCTGCCTTTTTCGCATTCCGCCGTCGCAGCCCCAAAAGGGCTGCTTGTGGCTGTTTTCTCAGAAAGCGCAGGTTCATTTCACGCACTCACTTCACCGTGCCTACAATATGCATTGAGCATTAATGCCGCAAAACCCTTCAATCAACGTTTTCGGGGGTGTCGGGGGGGCTTTTACGCAAAAGCCCCACTGACTCGCTGCCCGCAGGCAGCAAAATACTTTTGTGTGGTCAAGACAGACAAAATGCAAATAACGATTATGTATATTGATTCGAGATAAACACCGGGGTTTCAGGGGCGGTAGCCCCTGATTTTTTATGCTTCTTTTTCTCTCTCGTCAAAGGGAGAAAAAATATCTGTTGTTTACTTTTCATGATTTTCTGTTATTGATTTGAGAATAGTATAAGAAATAACCTTTGCTTCTCATCCTTATGCAGCCTTATGGCACCACATTCCTGCAGAATAATAATATGAAAACACCGGCATTACGATAAAAAATAAAAATTTATCGTTTGTCGTTAAAAATATATTGACAAACATTAATTCATGTGATATGATAATCCTGCCACCAAAAAGGAGGAAGTAAAATGAAAGCAATTAATCGTGCTGCACTGATCACCGCCAAAATAATTGAAATTGTACACTGGATTATGGCATCAGCCTGGCTGTGTATTCTGGTTATCATACTCACACAGGGACAATCCCTTTTCGGACAGGTAACGCCGCTCGGAAAACTGTTCACCACCAATGTCTATGCCAAAGGGTTGGATTATGCCTACTCCGATATCAATGTCTACGGCCTGACTGTAATCAATACATCAGAAATATCAGATAAGTTTGTATCAACCGGAAGAGAACTGGATAAGATGGAACAGGAAATTCATCTGTTTCATATTGACGCTATCATCGTTTATTGTATCGGCTGTATGATGATGTTCATATTGGTTGCACTGATTCTGAACAGTGTTTTTCGTATTATCAGAATCGCTTCCAAAAAACGCTCGCCGTTTCAGAAAAAGATTGTTAACCGGATTCGTATGATCGGTATCTGTTTTTTCGGTATGTCGGCTGTCAGCACCGTTACCAGCTTGATTGCCGGCATAATGACCGGATCCATTCATCTTTGTCCGGGTATAGAATATATCATCCTCGGCATTTTTATGCTGTGCCTGACAGTATATTTTCGTCATGGCATACAACTGGAAGAAGACGCCGAAGGCTTGATTTAACAGGAGGAATGAAAAATGCTTAAATTTGCAAAAAACACCGCATATATTATGAAATTAGTTCATATTGCAGGAGCGATTGTCGGTGCGGTGATTCTTATCTGCGTATTTCTTCACGGTACATTTTTTCCCAATGAAGGCAGTGTATTCGAAAATGTTGTCTCTGCTGTTTTTAAGACAGGTGCTTTTCAGGATACTGAAACCGGCAAAGGCGTTGTTCGTGAAGTCAATGTTTACGGTCTGAATATTCAGAATGTCTATACGGAAAACTACATCTTCGATTTTTATGAAGAACAAAATTATGAAACCGGAGAAACTCATTCTCATAGCAAAAGGACAATCAGTGACTACGAATATAATACCTGGGCTGCTCTTATTTACACCATCGGTATGATAGTGATCTTCGCTGCCATGGCATTCATCTTTGATTGCATTTACCAATCTTTGCAGTCGGCAGAAAAAGATTCGGCTAATCTGATGAAAAAATCCGCTTCACTTCTGAATTCTGCAGGTTATTTGTTGATCTTTATTACTTTTGTTATTCTGATAACCAGTACCCTGGCAAATATGATGGCACACAAGCTGCTTCCCTCGTTTAATTACGTCACCTTTGTGATGGGGCTGTTTCTGATCTGCCTGTCAAAATTCTTTTCATACGGCGGTAAACTGGAAGATGAAGTAGGAGAATTGGTATAATATGGGAAAGATTGTGCTGCATCTTGACAGACTAATGGTCGAAAGAAAAATATCCCTCAACGAATTGGCAGAGAAAGTGGGCATCAGTAATGTCAATCTGTCAAAAATGAAAAACAATAAAATCACCGCTATTCGGTTTTCCACGTTACAGAGTATCTGTGAGGTGCTTGACTGTCAGCCGGGGGATCTTCTGGAATTTGAAAAGGACTGATAACACTAAAGTGTGTTCTGCCTGTCACTTTTTATCGTTTGCCTGTTTATAACCGGCTGTTCGGTTTGTTTTTGACTAAAACGACAAAAAGTTGATTAAATAACAATTGCCGGAACCTTTCTTCTTATGATCCTTTAATTTTTTTATTATTATTTATTTTTTACTGTAACATTTTCGGATCATTGTTGTTTTATCTATGGAAGTACTTCAAAACCAAGTTGGAGGAAGATCATGAAAAGTGATATGCTCGAAGAGCTTTACTGTCGCTATCACAAAGAGATCTTTCTGTATCTGTTTTCACTTTGCAGAAATAAAGAAATAAGCGAAGATTTGTGTCAGGATACATTCGTCAAGGCACTGCTGTCACTGTCAGAGAAGCACGGCAACTTTCGGGCATGGCTCTATGTGGTGGCAAGAAATCTGTGGCTGAATCAGGCAAAATTCCGCAATAAAGAAACGGATCAGGAGGAACTGCCTGAGCTGACAGTCGAAGACGATATTCTTGACAATATGATAACAGGCGAAAAACACAAACTGCTGTACATAGCCATGCAAAAGCTGTCGCCGCAAAAAAAAGAGGTGCTGTCTTTACAGTATTGGAGCGGACTTTCTCAAAAAGAAATTGCCGCTGTTATGCATATTACATCTGAAAACGTGCGTGTGCTGAGCTACAGAGGAAAAAAAGACCTGAAGAAAATTCTGGAGGAAAACGGTTATGAAATATTCTGAAATGATAGAACTCTATAAGGAAGGCAAGCTGGACGAAACAAAAAAGCGCAAGATAGAAAACGATATAGAACGCCAGGAAGCTATCAGCGACTACCTGTATGAAAACGATCCGCTTCCGCCGGTGATTGAGGACGAATCCGAAATTGAAAACAACGACGAATTGAAACAAAGAGTTTTTGAAAAAAAACAGGCTGAAGAACAAAAAGACAAGGAGATTGCCAAAAAAGAAACCGAAAAAATCATCAAGGATATTAAAAAGAGATTTCGTATCAGCTTCGTGAGATTTGGTATTATTCTGCTGGCGCTGGTGATCATCGTTGTCAGTGTTATGGTATGGGGCATTCCACAGTGGCAAAAAAGCCGCTACTACAATCCCCTGCCTCATGAATACGAAAACGATGTACATATCCACATGGGTTTGTATGATGATATGAAACGTTATACCTCTCTGTTTGCCCCTGATAAAGTCTGGAGAGACATACACGTGAACGATCTTGGCGGCGGAGACTACAGTCTGTCTTTCACTTACCTGTATCCGAACATTTCTACCATGCTAAGGACAGGCAGTGATTATTCTGACTACTATGGTTATTATAAAGAAATTAAAATGAACGGCAAAATCAGCAAAGGGCAACTGGAAATATACGGTGAAAATATATTCACTCCCCGCCCCAGCTATCCCTTCTACCCCTACTATGCCAATGTTTCCAACAAAAGCTATGCGGTCGAATACAATTACGATACCAAAACGATGGAAGAAATGAAAAAAGAAATGGCTTCTACTGTCGCAGGCGTCAATGATGTAGGTATCTATAATGTTTACGTTACCTTCGATCAGGTTTATCAATGGCATGAGGCAGCCAATTTTCTGAACGATGCCACCAAGAAAAACGATAAAAGTAATTATGACATGATGTCTCTGTGGATGGCTGTCTGCCAGAAAACCGACAATAAGCGAAGCCCCTACGAAGCCTCTGCTACCTTAGGCTTTAAATTATATAACGCTTTTGAAGACTATATGGAGCATTACTACAGCTATGCTCCGAGCGTCAATTTTCACCTGCCCGATACAATCCGTAACCTTGTCAAGAGTGAAGATTTTATGAAAATGATGGGCTGTAACGAAATCTGCCCCAAATACAATCCGGAAATTACCAATAATATTGATTCCCGTTATGGATATGAGGCAGAATACCTTAATAATTTTGCTGATAATATCGAGAAAAACGGCATTTACACCTATGGATGCTACTACCAAGGCGTACGGGGTGAGCTGATCAAAGCGCTGGCTGAAGATTCTCATGTAAGCTATATCCATGTTGAACCTGTCGGTTGACAGATTTTTGAAATAATCAGCTTTTTTTGCCCCGATTGACAATTCTATACTGTTATTAAAGAATAGAAAAGAGTTTGATATTCAACTCCTGACAATTTGTCCGGACATCAGAATTTCACACAAAAACACATTACAAAAAAGAAAGGAAATGCAAAATGAAATCAAACAAAGCAAAAGGAATCTTTGCCTTGCTTCTGTCTGCCGCTATGACACTGCCTTTGATGTCTGCCGCCGTTCCCATGGTGTCTGCCGCCGGCACAGAGCCGCCTGCAGCAGCAGTAAACAATGAATGGACTATCAGTACCGGGACAGCAGATATCTATCTGTTACGGAACGTCCGCCTCTCCTTTGCAGAAGCCGCAGAAAAATATACCGGCGGTACGATTGAGCCTCTTGCTTTTTACCGTCAGGGCATTGTGTCCGGCTGCAACTACTACTTCATTTGCCGTGAAACTGCCGATGACGGTACCGTTTCACTGAAAATGGCTACTGTTTATGATCCTAACCTGATAGGCAGCTCCAGTCGTAATGCAAAAGCCCGTTTTACCTCTGTCACCGATTTTGATCTGACTCAGTATGAAAGCAACTTTGTTTACCGTCTGCCGGATATACAGATTATGGGCGGCACTTCATTGCCTGAGATTTATTCCTGCGAACTGCCTGACAACGTGCAGACGGTTGTGGATACCTATCTGAACGGCATTGATGGCGTTGAATGTATCCCCATGGCTTATCTCGGTATGAAAAACACCTCTGACGGTACAGACTATGCTGTATTATGCTGTCAGTCTGCCGTTATTCCCAATGCCGACCGTTTTGTTGATGTAGTCGTCTTCCATCAGGATATCAGCGGCATATGCAGTATCAAATCTTCCCATTCCATCTACGGCCAGCGATATGTTTTTCCAAAGGAATTCAAAAACAAGTCCTCCATTGAAAACAGCAGCATTGTACTGGGAGATTCCGTGACCGTCAACTTAGCGGCTCAGGGCGGCTCTGGCGAGTATTCCTATACCGTTTCATACAGAAAAGCCAACAACGGAAAATGGATCGTCAAAAAAATCAAGTCCGGCGCAAAATCCTTCTCATTTAAGCCTGCCGCTGCCACTTTCTACGAAGTAAAAGTTACGGTTGATGACGGCGAGAACCAATTAACTACGCTGTACGGCGTTTCGGTCTATAAAGGACTCATCAATACTTCCACCATAGACTTAGCCGCTATCTACAAGGGTGAAAGCGTTGTGCTGACAGGCTCCTGCCGGGGCGGCGTCGGTGAAAAGAAATATGCCGTCTATTATAAAAAACAGTCCTCCGAAAAATGGTCTGCCGTGCAGAAATATGCCTCCAATAGTGTTGTCACGGTAACACCTAAGGCCTCTGCTTATTATGATATCTGCATCAAAGTAAAGGACGAAAAAGGCAATATCGGCAAAAAGTATTTCAGCATTTATGTTGCAAATCCATAAGACGATCTGTTGCTTTACCGGGTTTTAGAAGGGTTGAGCGAAGCTTTTACTGTTTCGTTCGAAAAACCCGGTTGCTTTCAGATCAAAATTGACATCAGACAAAAAATCAGCTATAATATAATGTCGGAGTGAGATAAACAGCTGCGGATGCAGTGCCGAAAGGCCGCACCCGAGGAAAGTCCGGGCTCCACAGGGCAAGGATAACGGCTAACGGCCGCCGGGGGTGACCCCAGGGAAAGTGCAACAGAGATATACCGC
>JBGUWM010000165.1:0-1618 GCA_045221175.1 Acutalibacteraceae bacterium
TATGAACTGAGGGTATTACAGAAAGCAGAGCTTGAAGGTCTTTATACGGAACAGTGGAGCAACTGTCTGACTTTTCACGACAGGGAAAGGGATGTGATGGCTGTCGGTGCATACGACGGCGGCAGACTGATCGGTCTTGCGGGCTGTTCTGCCGATTGTGAAATGATGTACCAGATCGGCGTTGACGTGCTGCCTGAATACAGACGGAAAGGCATCGCTTCTGCGGTTACAAGCACACTGGCGCTTGAAATAATGAAGCTTGGTAAGGTGCCGTTTTACTGCGCCGCCTGGTCGAATATCAGATCGGTGCGGAATGCGATAAAATGCGGTTTTCGTCCGGGGTGGGTGGAACTGACAGCAAGGAACGGTGAGTTTGTCAACAGGCTTGCAGAAAAAATGTAAATGAGGTTGTTATCATGAAAGTGAAAATAGCGTTTATACAGCTGATACCAGGAGAAACTATCGTGGAACGGTATGAAACAGGTCAGACAGCCTGTCAGAAAGCAAAAGCAATGGGAGCCGATATTGCGTTGTTTCCCGAGATGTGGAGCTGCGGTTACTATATTCCGCAGGACAGCACTCAGCTCAGGGCTATAGCTTTAACTGAACAAAGTGATTTTGTTCAAGGCTTCAGGAAAACAGCAGAAAAACTGAATATGGCGATCGGTATTACCTTTCTTGAACAGAATGAGCCGAAGCCTTTGAATTCAATGATCTTCTTTGACAGAAAAGGAAACAAGGTGCTGCATTATTCTAAAGTACATATCTGTGCTTTTGATCTGGAAAAGGTTTTATCATCAGGCAGTGATTTTTATGTCAATACTTTGAACACGGAAAACGGAGATCTGAAAGTCGGTGCGATGATATGCTTCGACAGAGAATTCCCCGAAAGCGCAAGAATACTTATGCTGAAAGGCGCCGAACTGATACTTGCACCGAATGCCTGTCCGATGGAGATCAACCGTCTCTCAGCCCTGCGAACAAGAGCATACGAGAATATGGTTTCGGTGGCAACCTGCAATTATCCTGCCGGACACCCTGACTGCAACGGACATTCCACACTGTTTGACGGTGTTCCCTGGCTGCCCGGAGAACCGGGGGTCAGAGATATGTGTGTTTTCAATGCGCCGGAAGAAGCAGGCGTATATATTGCAGAGCTTGATCTTGAGATGCTCAGAAAACATAGGAAGAATGATATCATGGGTGATAAGTACAGACATCCTGATAAATACAGTGCTATTTGCGGCATTTGATTATCATAACAGAAATTCCGATGGTTACAGTGTATTTAGATACATATTTCGTAGATGCTTCGCCTTTTGCAAAACGCAAAACATGGCAGCAGTGAGCGGAGTTGGTGAAAATAAACATGAACAACAGAATCAAATATATTGACAATCTGCGGTGGTTGACCGTATCGCTGCTGATCCTGTTTCACGCAGCAATAGCCTATAACACTTGGTGCGAAGCAAACTATATCTTTTTTGAGGCAGTCAGACCGATCGCTTTTATCGTTACGTTAATCGATCCATGGTTTATGCCGATGATGTTTCTGTTGGCGGGGATATCCTCCCGCTTTTCCCTGCAGAAAAGAGGAACAAAAGCATTCATCAGGGAA
>JBGUWM010000166.1:0-2244 GCA_045221175.1 Acutalibacteraceae bacterium
TCAGTCCCGCCGTATGTTTTCCAGTTTGTAAAGATAACGTCAGCCGTTTCAAGGCTTTCGTAAGTATAGCGTGTTACGCCGTTGACCTTGCTGTTGCCGGTCGGCTTCTGCAGCTTAACAGGTGTTCTTAATTCCTGCATTGACTTTGGTCTGTAAAGCATACCCGCGCCCCCTTACGATCGTAAAACAAGCTGTGAAACGCGCTCATGAAAATACGGTGAAAACTTAGTATTGCCGGCGTCATTGTCCCATAGATCGGACACACCTCTGGCGACAACGCCGGCAGACGCGTTAATAACTGCCGGTGAAACGCCCGCTCCTAGCATATAGTCAACAACTTCGTCAATATAAACGGAAATTGCGTCGTCGGTATAGGTACCGCTCACGCCCAGCGCGCTTTTTACCCTAGCTAATAATGTTGTGTCTGCCATTGTTACCACCTCGGAGTATTTCTATGACTAATTAAAGTTAAAAGCCAACCCTTGCCACGGCAATAGCATTTCCGCCGCTTAATGTTGCGGTGTAAAGTGTTACGCCGTCCGGATCTACTGTTGTGCCTGTTGGTGTAACAGGTGAACCGGCAATTGTAAAGCCCTTAAAGTCGTATGCAGGTACAAAGTAAATTGTTGCGCTTGTGCCGCTTGTAATTTCAAGGGACTTAACAGGCTCATTTGCTATAACAGTGCCTGAAGCGCTGGCAATAACAAATGTACCGTCTGTTGCTGTTGTTTCAAGTGCTGTAACTGAAACGCTGGCAATTTTAAGCATAGTACCGTACACTGTAAGTAAATCGGTTTTAGTGATTGGTACAATTCTATCCTTGTTGATCATATTTCATATACCTCCTTGATTAATCTCCGGTGTATGTGCCTTCAACGCCTAAAATTGTAACGCCGCTTTTGATGTTGCCCGCTACAATGTTAGCGTCAATGGAAGCCGTTACAGCTTCAACAGTGACCTTTGAAAGCACCTTGCCGGTGTCTGCTGTAACTTCCTGTGATGTTGTCTTAGGCGCTACTGTCTTTTCCTGTGTAGGCTTCGGCGCAACCCCTGAAGCTACAGCCGCAATATTAGCTATAGCCTCCGGGTTTGTTATTGCGTCGTCTGCCCCGTCAAGTAAATCAGAAATAGCGTTAAGTACATTAACAATTGTTAAGGCGTTAGCAACGTCGGCGGTATCACCGCCGAGTGCTACATAAACTGCCTTTAAAGCTTCAACGTTGGTCATGGTTCAGACCTCCCGTTATGCCTTCTTAATTAACCAGATGCCGGCAGGGTTCAAAACTTTACCGTCAACTACTGTAATAGCCTTATCAACCCATTCGTTGCTTTCTTCATCAAAGTATCTGCGCATTGTAAAGCCGAAGTTTTCGTTGATGCCGTAAGACTCCTGTGGCTGCCAGTAGATGCCGATAATATCGTCCGCGCTTGCTGTGTCAAAGTCTGTTAAAATATCAGGTTCAACAAGGCTGATATCGCGGCCAAAAAATCTACCGGACGGGTTAATTGCGTCGCCGTCGTTGACTTCAAGGCCTGTTGCCTGTCGGAAAATCGGATTGTTATTTGCATCTGACATTGTTTCAAGATAGCTTTCTACAGTGCTGAGCGCAAAGATAAATTCACCGGCGCGGTAACCAAGCGGGAGTTTGCTGAAGAAACGCTTACGCCATTCTGTCCAGCTAGAAAGCTGTGCGGCTGTCATTGTTACTACGTTACCAGTTGCAAGTACGCGTGGATCATTTAAGATGCCAAGCATCTGACCCTGACCAGTACCGTTTACAATGCCGTCGTCCATTGCCTGAACGTAAGCAATTGCGATAACTTCAACAATCTTATTTTCAAATTCTTCGATTGTAAGAAGATTTGACAGAAAACTCTGAGCAATACGGATTTCTGCCGTATGGTATGAAAACTGAATCTTACCAAGCGGTGCAAGCTTCTGACGTGGGCTAACTGTCGATTCATTGATCCACTTAAACTTAGCCTGAAGCGCGCCAATAGGAATTTCAACGCCGCCTGGTACAGTCATTTTTCTAACCTTAGCGTAAAGATTGCCGTAACGCTTTCTTACTGTATTGATAACTTCACGCATTACAGTAAACGGAATAGCTGGCGCTGTGTCTGCTGTCGTGATCGGTACGCCTGCGCGCTGTTCTTCTGGAAGTGCTGAGCGGTATTCTGCAATAGCGTCAATAAGCTTTGCCGGGATAGCTTCGCCGCGCTGAACGTATGCCTTAAATGCCA
>JBGUWM010000167.1:0-1585 GCA_045221175.1 Acutalibacteraceae bacterium
GCCAAGACAAAACCGTTGGAGTTCATTTCTGCCGTTCTGTCAAGTGCGATAACATTTTGTGTCACCAAGTTCTTGCCGTAATACACACCGTTCTTGACAAAGTGGTCAATATGGTTGAACGGAATAAGCACTCCTGCCGCATCGGACAGCATCGGGAAAGATATTTTGTTATCGTTCTTTTTACTGAACGGCATTTGTGCAAAGGGAAGAACAGCCTGCAAAGCCTTCGCCTGCTGACCGCCGAGCGTTTCAATTTGCAACTGATGTTTTGCACCGATAGTTTGACGGATATGTAAAGTCAGTTCTTCAAGTTCCTCTTTTGTTTTGGCAGAAACGGCAATGAATATTGCTACCTCAAACAGCTCACACTCCGATCCGCCGAGCCTTTCCTGCAACTGATTGAGGTTTTTACGCTCATCAGAAAGACGGTACGGGATATAGTCACCGCCTGTCTTGTGGTTTTGCTCCATACGCTTCTGAATAGTCAGCTCCAAAGCAAAAATCTTCTTTTGAAGCATATCCATAGCCTGTGACTTTGCAATTCTTGTTATCTGCTTGCTGACGGTTATCTTTTCGCTGTTGTCGATAATGTCATCTATCATTTCATCATCAACATAAGTCGAATACTCCTTGATGAAAAGCACTCTTGTAAGCTGATCTCCTATTTCTATTTCGTGCTTACCGAAACGAAAATAGGCAGGCGTAACATAGTTTTTGATACGACTGCCGTAAGCGTTTTTCGGGAGCATAAAAGGCACTTCCGAAAACTGATGATAAAATTTGTAAAGTATCTCAAAGACTTCTTCAGGAAACAACTGCTTTGTTGTAGAGCCGAGAGAAGAAAAAAGCTGCTGCAAGTCCTGATAGCACTTGAACAGCACATTTGCATTGTCGATTTTGCCTGTCGGCTTGTAGGACAGAGCCATCAGCATAGTTTTCTTTGCTCCTGCTTCGGTACTGCCACTGATAACATCGCTCATTATCTTTCTGTAATCGTCCGATATTTCGGGATAATCCTGAGAGAACGGCATAAGCGTTTCCCTGAGAATATCCGTGTCAATATCCGTATTCATCAGAAACTCCTGCAACTTGATGTCAGTCGGGATAGAGTTCATAAGCTGTGTGTACTTCTTGTAAACTTCCTGCTTTTCTTCATCACGGAACAGCGAATAGTCGATATTCTCAAAGCTGAAAATCAGCGAATAACTGCCGTCATAGTTCAGGAAAAGACCGTTTTCGTATGCTTCCTGAAACGGTATCGTTTTCTGTGCCGTCTTTGGAATAACAGCCTTTTTCGCACCTAAAAACTTCTTGTCTATCTTATTCTTTTTCCAGAACAACATCGTCAAATATATCCTCCTCACGACAGAAATATCTTGTATCGGGCTTTAATGATGACAGCAGGAAAGAAAAAAGGTTTACTCCTCCCGGACGCACCACGCCAAGACCGATAATAATTGCCATTTCGATAAAGACTATCCAACCGATAAGGTCAATAGACAGACCGTACTGCATAAGCCACAGCACCGTCGCACCGCCGACAGCCATAGCGATAACAGCAAAAACGATCTGTATCGGTTTCAGA
>JBGUWM010000168.1:0-3668 GCA_045221175.1 Acutalibacteraceae bacterium
TGTTTTAGGTCTGAACGACAGAGAGGCAGAGGAATTTATTGTTTACTGGCTGCCGAAGCTGGAAGCTAACCGCTATAATTATATCCGTTTTGCGGATCAGCAGGAAATAGAAGAAAATATGCCGCTGAAAATCACGCCGAAACCGGATACGCAAATCAGAGTGCTGATGCTCTATAAGGGACTTGATCAGCCGAAGAAAATAAAGGAACAGAAACTGATCCCTCAAACAAGAACAGGCTTTACTGTCGTCGAATGGGGCGGAACAAACCTTTCATAAAGCGGCAGCAAAAAACTCACGGCTTATCAGACGGATAACGCACTGCAATTTGCCGTTTTTTTTAGAAATAATCAGGAAAAAAATAAATTTTTTAGTTGACAGAACAAGGTGTTTTGGTTTATAATTCTACAGTGCAAGGTTATATCTTGAAAAATCATCGGGTGCAACTGCGCCTTCCGAAAGGAGGAATTTCTGATGCTGAGAACATATCAGCCGAAGAAGCTCCACAGAAAAAAGGAGCATGGCTTCAGAAAGAGAATGTCAACATCTAACGGACGCAAGGTTCTTTCCCGCAGAAGAGCAAAGGGAAGAAAAAGACTTTCTTATTAATTGTGTGCCTCTGTTGGTCAACTGTTTGCAGACGGTCACGAAAATTTTTAATTGGAAGATGAAGTATGAGTGAATTTATCACTATGAAAGAAAACAGAGATTTTCGTCGGCTGTATAATCGTGGCAGATCCTTTGCATCTCCATTGCTCGTAACTTATGTTATCAAAAACCGCAGCGGAGATGTCAGGATCGGAATCACCACCGGTAAAAAGGTTGGAAAGGCCGTTATGCGTAACAGAGCCAGAAGGATTATCAGAGAGTCGTTTCGTGAGCTTTCGGGCAGCGTAAAAAAAGGGTATGATATTGTTTTTGTGGCAAGAACAAAAACTCCCTATGTAAAAAGCTATGATGTCCTGAAATCTATGAAAAAAGAGCTGAAGGATGCGGGTGTTTTGGCATGAAGCGCCCGCTTATTTGGCTTATCAGGTTTTATCAGAAGTATATCTCTTCAAGAACGCCGCCGTCTTGCAAGTATTATCCGGTTTGCTCGGTTTATGGCATTCAGGCAATAGAACGCTTTGGGGCTGTCCGGGGGATTCTGATGACAATTTGGCGGATTTTGCGGTGCAATCCCTTTTCAAAAGGGGGATACGATCCGGTTCCTGAAAAAAAGGAAAGAAAAAAATTTCGGAAAACACCTAAAAGAATCAATTATTCTAAAAAGAATAAATAAGCAAGTCATTTTCATTCGAAAATAAAAGCATAGGGCATTCTGCAGTGACAGAACAGCATTTTGTGTTGTTCTGTGATTTTTTGCGGATTGTCTTGTGCGTTTACTATAGATATTTTTTGTTTTCCTGCAAATTTTTTTGCAGTGTGAAAGGAATGGTTTTTGGCAGATGATGGAAATATTCAACTTCATAGGAAGCCTGTTCGGTTATATTCTTTGGGGAGCTTTCTATATTGTAAAGAATTTCGGTATCGCAATTGTTATTTTTACACTTATTGTCAAGCTGCTGCTGCTTCCCTTTTCGATAAAACAGCAGCGTTCGATGGCTTCTAATGCAAGATTTCAGAAAAAACAAAGAGAAATTATGGAGCGCTACGGTAAAGACAGAATGGGCGCTCAGATGGAAATTCAAAAGCTGATGGAAAAAGAAAATGTCAGCATGACAGCAGGCTGTCTGCCGATGGTTCTGCCGATGTTCGTTATGCTTGGCGTTTATTATTCTGTTATCAATCCTCTGACCAATACGCTGCATATTGCAGCCGATAAGGTTAATTCCGCTATGAACAACCTGTATGCAATCCCCGGAATGGGTGCGGGTCTGAGCGGCAATAACTATGGACAGATCTATACAGTCAAATATTTTAATCTTCTTCAGGGATTCTTTAAGGACGGCAGCGGAAATCCGCTGTTTTCACAGGGTGAAACAGACAAGATCAATGAATTTGCAGGCGGCTTTAACTTTTTGGGCTGGGATCTTCTGGCAACGCCAAACGCCAGCAGCTTCTGGTCGTTTATGTGGCTGATTCCCGTATTGTGTTTTGTAACCTCCGTAGTCAGTATGCTGATCATGCAGAAGATGAACGGTACCCAGATGAAGGGCTGTATGTTTGTCTTTGTGCTGCTGATGCCGCTTTTCTCGGCATGGCTTGCCTTTAACGTACCCGGTGCAGTTGGTTTTTACTGGATTGCATCTACCGTACTCGGATTTGTTCAGTCGCTGATATTGAACATATATTATAACGCAAGTATTATAGAGGCCCGTGATGAGGCGCACAGAATTGTTTTGAGAAGACAGCAGGAGGCGCAGGTTGCTTTTGTCGAAGCGCCTGATTATGTAGCGCCTTCCGAAGTTCATAAGGCAAAAAAAGAAGCAAGCGAGTTTGCTAAGAATGCTGCGAAGAACAGCAAGAATAAAAAGAAAAACCGAAGGTAAATACAGGGGGAGAAAAAATGATTCGTGAATTTATTGCTACGGCAGATACAATTGAGGAGGCTCAGAATCAGGCTTGTGTTGCCCTTGGCACAGCAGTTGAGGATACACAGTTTGAAGTGCTGCAGCAGCCTGAAAAGAAAAAGTTTGGAATTTTCGGCGGCAGTCCGGCAAAAGTAAGAGCATTTGTTGAGATTACACCACTGGACGGTGCGAAGGCATATCTGAAAGAAATTCTGGAAAAAATGGGCATTACCGAGTTTGAAATGACTTCCGAAGAAATTGACGGCGGCGCTGTGATCAATATTGAAGGCGAAGACGTAGGCTTTATCATCGGTCACAGAGGAGAAACGCTGGATGCGCTGCAGTATCTTACCGGTCTTGTTGCCAACCATGTAGACGAAGGATATTATCGTATTTCTATCAATATCGGCAATTACAGAGAGAAAAGAGAGAAAACTCTGGAAATCCTCGGCAGGAAGCTGGCATTCAAGGCTGTTAAAACAGGGGCCAAGACTTCTCTGGAGCCTATGAATCCCTATGAAAGAAGAATTATCCATACAGCCGTTCAGCGTGTAAGAGGTGCCATTTCCTGGAGTGAAGGAGAGAATATGCACCGTCATGTTGTCATTGGTCCCGATCCGGAATATAAGCCGTCTTATAACAAAGGCTACCGCAGAGGAGATAGAGACAGAAGTTCAAACTTCAATAAAGATGGTTCTTATAACCGCAGACCCCGCAGCAGCGGTTATCAGAGAAGACAGTATGCTGAGGGAGAAACCCATCTTCAGGACAGTCTGTTCAGCACCTTTGAAGAAGACAGCTCTGCAACTGCCGTAAGAGAGAGCATCAATGAAAGACCCGATACTTCTCTTTACGGAAAAATTGAAATCAGAAGAACTGACAGTGAAGACTGATATTCCGGTTGGCGGAGTGCCTCCGCTCTCTAATCCGCCCTCGTTCGCTGTCGCTCACTCACTTCATACAAATTCACAACTTCTATTCCGCAAACGTCCGCTTGCGTATATTTCACTGAGCGTTTCCATGCAAAACTGTACTCAGTTAAAAGCAGCCGTATCAAACAATAGACAGAACAATCAACGCAAAAGCCGCTTGTTATTCCTTTGGGAAGAGCAAGCGGCTTTTCATCTGCTTATTAACTTGTTTTCATGCGATCAGTA
>JBGUWM010000169.1:0-4284 GCA_045221175.1 Acutalibacteraceae bacterium
ATCTTAAAAGGAAAAGTTGCGCCAAATGAATTGGAAGCGGATCGTTTTGCAGTCGAGCACTGTGGAAAAAACGCCGTGATGCAGATGCTCGATATTGTGATTGCGACTAGAAAAAAGAGAAATACTGCTGATGGTGAAATAGCTCTAAAAGAGCTTGAACTGAGGAAACAGGCTGTTAAGCGAATGTAATCTTTGCCATAATACAGGAAGTACGCTTGTTATTAGCAGGCCACGAGATAAATAAAATGCAAAACAAAATATCAGAGGTATTCGTCCCATAAGGGACGGCATTGAGCCGAAGAAACCATTGTTTCCGAAGAAACTATCCATTATGGACGGTCTCTGCTCAAAGAACCTCTGTGTATAGCCCAGCTTTTCAGCACAGGCTTGGCAGAGGTGATACTCTTCTGTTCTGCCGTTTATACTGCTGCGATATACAAAGTTGGCTTCATTCTTGCCACAATTTTCGCATTTCATTATTCATTCCTCCATGAGAGTGTTTAGTCTTTTTCAACTATTTATACGGTAAGCCGTACCTAAGCATTGCTTTCAAAATTATTATCTCGTTCTCGGGATACAAGCATAGACAATAGCACTGATGCCTTCAAGCAGAAACACAAGTCCTACTGTCATACCGACAGCCGTTATGCTGACCAAAGGATCCATCATACAGATAAACCCGGCAATCATCAGAACAATACCAACGGCTAAAACCCATCCCCAGTTGTGAACGCCAAGCGCTTTCAAATCGAATGCACTGACGAACCGAGAAATACCGGAGAACAAAAGCCAAAGTGTAAACAGTAACGGTAGCGACAACATGGTAAACCACTGATTGAAAAGCAGGAACAGTGATAAAATCACCGTCAGCACACCGTCCAGTAGCAGCCAACCGGAACCGAACAGCAACCCGCTTGTTACGGCAAACACAACGATCTCAATAATGCCCGAAACCAACATAAATATGCCGACCATAAATCCTGCCGTTGCCGCCGCAATGTCTTGATTGCACAAGCAATAGATGCCAACCGCAATCAAAAGCACACCGGAAACGATATTCAGAACTCTCATTGATTTAGAAGCCATAAACATTTACACCGCCTTTTCGTTGCTCTTTCTTTGGTTTCCGCGTTTATTTTAATCTTTTGTACTTGAAATGACAATGGTACGGCAGTATAATAAAATAAAAAGCACTTGTGCTTTTTGCACAAGTGGATTGGGGATGGATATGGAACAAGCAACTTGGAAAAGCGGAAGCGCCGACGCACTTTTGGCGGAGTTTTTCGCGCATGACGACCTAAAGGCGTTGGCTGCCGACGCCGGTGCACTGCTGGAATGTCCGCTGCTTGTGCTGGACGACACCTTTCATGTTACGGCACACCACAGACCGCTCGGCTTTACCGATCCGTTTTTTCAGGATGCCGTAAGGCAGGGGGAGATCACCTATGAAGCCGGAGCGATCATCAGCCAAAGCGAGGCGCTGTCTGCCGGGAGAGCAGACTATGTGAAGCTGGAGGGTAGCGATTACCGCCGCCGTTTCTCACCGCTTATCAGCTCCGGCGTGCGGCTGGGATATCTTATTTGTGTGGATACTGACGGACACTTGCAAAATATTCCGCCGGAAACCTGGAATATGGTAGAACAGATTTTGGCTAAGCAGGCTTTTATTGAAGTCAGCAGGCAGGATAAGCCCTTTGAAACGACAGAGGATATTTTAATGCATCTGTTAGACGGAGGGTTTTCCTCGGCACCGTATTTTCGTCTGCAAGCCTCGGGGACTTACCTTGCGGATTTTCATCCCACGGGCTTTGCGCTGATCGAGCTGACCACCTATCACAACGAATATCTCGGCAAACGGCATCTGAAGGATGAACTTGGTGTTATATTTCCGCAGTCGCATTCTTTTCTGTATCGGGGAGATGTGTTTCTGTTCTTACACGGAAACGCGGATTTCAACGGCTTTTCTGCGTTGGCAGAGGAGTTTCAATTAAAAGTAGTCATGTCTGACGGAATAAATGACCTGTTCAACTTGCCTGCCCTTTACCGCACGGCACATGAGGCACTGGAGCTGATGACGGATCGCCGTTTTCACAGCGGAAATGTCTGCACGGTTGCGCAGCTTCGCACACCGCTGCTGCTGAAAAAGTTGGAGGGACGAAGCGACCTGATTGCAAAAGAGATCCGAGTGCTTGCCGCACACGACAAGGAAAAGGACACACAGTACTGCGAAACGCTTTATTACTATCTGACCTGCTGTCGTTCGCTGAAAAAGACCTGCGACGCTCTTTTTACTCATCGCAATACGGTGCTTTACCGTATTCGCAGAATAAAGGATGATTTTGCCATTCCTTTGGATGAGCCTGCCATCCACGCCGATCTGCTGCTTGGTGTGTCACTGCTCCTGTTTGAAAAAAAAGGCCCTGATTTCTTCCTGCATGCTATAAACAAAACCGAGAGAGAGGAACAATGATATGAAAGAAAACAGAAAACTGTTAAGAGAAGTATTAAAGGATATTCGCCACGATATGACCGATGAGGAAGTGCTGAATTTGCTGGCGGACAGCAAAATTTCGGTTCGTCCCGAAAGCGGAAAGGAAAAGTATACATTCGGACAGCGTGCCGCCGATACCATTGCAAAATTTGCCGGCAGCTGGGCGTTCATCTTTTCCTTTACCGGCGTGCTTGTTCTTTGGATGGTCGTCAATGTCATTCTGGCAGCCAAAGCCTTTGACCCATATCCGTTTATTCTGCTAAACCTGGTGCTTTCCTGCGTAGCGGCAATTCAGGCACCGCTTATTATGATGAGCCAGAATCGACAAGAGGAAAAGGACCGCCTCAGAGCCGAAAACGATTACAAGGTCAACCTGAAAACCGAAATTCTGATTGAGGATCTGTATGACAAGGTCAATGCCATTCTCGCCAAACAGCTTGAAATGGAAAGGCAAAGGATATGAACGCGGACAGTCCCAGGCATTCTGGCTGTCCCTGCTTTCTGATGTCTTCGGTGTAGAGCATCCTGCTGAATTCATTGAATTCGAAGATCAGGTTCACCTTGATAATACATCGTTTATCGACGGGTATATTCCAGATACACATGTTCTGATCGAGCAGAAAAGTCTCGGCAAAAGCCTGACTGCCCCCATACGGCAGTCAGACGGCTCCCTGCTCAGTCCTCTGCAGCAAGCACAGCGGTACGTCCATGCGCTGTTGGATACGAAAGGACGGCAGGCAGTGCCACGCTGGGTTGTCACCTGTAACTTCGAAGAATTCCGTGTATACGATCTGGATCATCCGCAGAATGAAGCACAGGTCATCAAACTGGCTGATCTTCCAACAGAGTATTACCGGCTCAAATTTCTGGTCGACACTGGTAGCGAAGCGTTGAAACGCGAACTGGAGCTGTCCCTGAAGGCCGGAGAGCTGGTGGGCATCATACATGACCGGTTCCTCGAACAGTATTCAGATCCCATGGCCGTTCATACGCAGCGTTCCCTGAATATTCTGTGTGTACGGCTGGTTTTCTGCCTCTATGCGGAAGATGCGGGGCTGTTTGGCGCCCCGGATGCGTTCAGTCGGTATATCGGACAATATGAACCGAAGGATATCCGCAGGGCTCTGATAGACCTGTTTAAAACGCTGGACACAAAACCGGAAGACAGAGACGAGTATCTTGAAGATGAGCTGGCTGCTTTCCCTTGTGTGAATGGCGGCTTGTTCCAGGATGAAAACATTGTTATTCCAAAGATAACCGAAGCGATAAAGCAAACTCTTATTGAGTCCTCAGCTTTCAACTGGTCTAAAATATCGCCTACCATCTTTGGAGCCGTTTTCGAAAGCACTTTAAATCCGGAAACACGCAGATCCGGCGGTATGCATTACACTTCTATTCAGAACATCCACAAAGTCATCGATCCGCTATTCCTGGATGATCTGAAAGCAGAACTGGCACAGATAAAGGCTATTCCTATCCAGAATGAGAAAACAAGGAAACTGAAGCAGTATCAGCAGAAACTTGCCAGTCTGACCTTCCTTGAAATCTGCACTACGTCTTTGATACGGATTGCGGCAGCATAATGGCGAGGGCTCGTTTTTCGGACAAAAAGGGCTCGTTCGAGCCTTCCGGTGAAGTCGGGTATGATCCCGGCTATTTTTTTACCAAAATAGTTGACAAGTCAACATTTTAGACGTATACTTGATAAGTCAACGAGTTTTAAATAGGAGGATGTTTATGGATCAGGCGGGGAGATACATATCCGTATTGATGAGGCAACTGAATTTATTCTT
>JBGUWM010000170.1:0-1537 GCA_045221175.1 Acutalibacteraceae bacterium
GGCAAAAGCAATCTCGAAAGCAAGGCTTCAAGCTTAGGTGGAGATACATTCCCCAGGAAGAAATTGCGGCAAATATGTACAGCAGCGGAGAAGTTGACCGAATAGGAAAGCTTCGTACTGCGCTTCTGAATGACTACGGATGAGGTAATCAGCTCAGAGAAGTTGTACATGGTGAGTTTCGCAAAGATTTCCTGGTGGATGTGCTCCACCTTTTTTGCGTGGAAATGAATGAGGCCGAGTGTGTATTTGAGATGGCGGAAGGAAGTCTCAATACCCCATCGTCTGGCATAGAGGAGTTTGAGTTCAGTGGGAGGGAATGCGTCGGCAGGGAGATTGGTAATGACGGTTTCAAAAGAAGAATCGGAAAGGCGGAACCTAACTACACGAAAGCGGAGATTGTAGGTAAGCATAGGTTGAGACTTTTTGCATTTAGAAGGCAAATAATCAAAGACCTTGCCAGCCGGTATTTTCTTGTATTTATTGCGTTGATGAAATAACTGTTTTGCGGCGTTTGTCTGTTTGCGCGTCAAAAATAGATCAACCGGCAGATCAAATTCATCCGTATTCGGCAGATCAAGACCGGAACGGATGCCGTTGGTGCCATCCTTAATCCGAAAAAGATACTTCCACCCCTTCTCCTGCAGATGGGCTATATTGTTGTAGCTTTCGTATCCACGATCAGCGAGAAGAATCGCTTGCAGGATCGCCGAGCGGTCGACCATTTCTACCAAGGCCTTCTGCTCATTTTTGTTGTGAGCTTTTTGAATCAAAGCGTCTGTATAGATCTGGTTTTCCAAATCATATAAAGCGTTCAGATGAAGCAAGCTGTATGGATGTTGTCCATTCGTGCCGGGATAATAAGATTTCTCATCGTTAGGATCGGCAAAGATTTGAAGATCTGATCCATCTGCAGCCAAAAGTCTGTAGCCATGAAATGTTTTCTTAGCCGGACTCTCCTGAGCAAAACGCCGAAACAGATATTCCATAGCATCCGGTTTTAGCTTGGCTCGTTGCTGGACAAACGCCGATGTGCTGGCGGTGGCGGGATCGAATTTGAAATAATCCATCAAGCTGCTGGCGCTACTGCCTCCGCTCATGCTGAGCAAGATTGAGATAACCGAGGCAAAGTCCAATTTTCGCTTGCGGGTAAAATCTTTTCCCGGAGACTGTGTGAATTGGTCTCTGTTCCGGGCCATCTCCTGGATGGTCGTTTTCAATAGCTTTTTCAGTTTTGCGGCTTGTGAACTCATTGTGCATCCTCCTTGTAATGAACTGGGCTCGTCTTTCATTACAAGGGCCGTTTTCAGCAAAGCCTTGCTGAAAACGGCCGCACTTTTTGGCTCTTTTGTCAAGCTTTTTCTTCTATTTTTCTCAGAAAAAATACCCCGCACCTTCTTTGGGTACGAGGTATCTTTCCTGTCATCTTATCTTAATGACATTGAGGGCTGAACAATCGTAAGTCCGAAGAAAGGTCGGAAGGAGGTCAGTATGAGGAAAGCAGAATACCTCGGAAGTGGGGGCTGCCCGCAAAGGGATA
>JBGUWM010000171.1:0-5776 GCA_045221175.1 Acutalibacteraceae bacterium
AAAGTAGGTGTTCATCCAATACTTGTTTGGTGGACCATAGGGGGATCGAACCCCTGACCTCCAGATTGCGAACCTGGCGCTCTCCCAAGTCACGCGCTTACGCACCCCCCAAAAAATTTCAGAAAATCAATCCGCACATTCGATTTCTCAAGCATACTCATTTATACTGATTATATCAAACAAACGGAGGCAATGCAATGAGAAATCCAAAGTATCACATTATCTAACGCTTGATGAGCGGCGCACGGTCATCAACAGCCTGATTGATTTGAGGAATGATCTCTTATCACAGGGCAGATACACCGACATCATTGACGAACTGCTAATCAAGCTCACAAAATCAAAAGTCAAGAAAATCAAAGTCAAGGAGGTTTGAATTATGGCTACAAAAATCACATACACACAACAGGGCGATTATCTTCTGCCCGATTTAAAGCTACCCGAACAGCCAAAGGTTGAAATCGGAATTTGGGGTAGGCGGCATTTACGCTACATTAAAAACCAACATCCAATCCGCTATACCAATCTTCTGACGAGCTGTAAGCTCACCGCCTATCTCGCAGATATTGACAAAGAAGCAACCGAAATGTTCGACCGACTCGTGTACCAGTTTGTCAAACAGGAAGGTGTAACCGAACAGCTCAAAGCAGAGAATCAAATGTTGTGGGTACAGCGAATGAACAACATCCGCAACCGCGCCGAAGAAATCGTATACAATGAAATTATCTATCAATAAAATCAGCCTGCCGATCTAAGTGACCGGCAGGCGTTTTTTCTATATCAGTTTCTTTGTACTTAACAATCCTATCCCAAGTGTTGATGCGTTATGCAGCATAGCGGTCGTGGTTGGTTGCGCCAAGCCGCCGACTCCCAGCGCTATCAGACCGCCGTTCACAGAGATGATCGAGCGGAAATTTCTGCCGATGCGCTTCATCATAGCGGTGCTGAGTTTTCTCAGCGTGATGATACTGCCCAAATCGTTTTCGGATATCGTGATGTCCGCTATCTCTCTTGCAATCGGCGCGCCGTTGGAAATAGCGATACCCACATCTGCTGATGAAAGTGCGGGAGAATCGTTTACGCCGTCACCGATCATTACCACCGTATTGCCCTTTGCTTTTTCACTTAATACAAAATGAGCTTTTTCTTCGGGCAAAACCTCCGCGTAGAAACGGTCGACGCCGACTCTTTCGGCAATCGCCTTTGCCGTATGCTTGCTGTCGCCCGTCATCATCACGATATTGTCAAAACCAAGCTCCTTGAGTTGCTTCACAACGGCGGGTGCTTCTTCTCTGAGCGGATCTTCGATGCAGATGACCGCCGCAAGCCAGCCGTCAATGGACAAATACAGCCTTGAAAATTCGCTTGAGATCGCAAGCAGCTTTTTCTCTGTTCCGAGCGGTACGGCGGAGCCCTTATCCTCAAAAACAAAGTGATAGCTGCCGATCAATACCTCGGCGCCGTCGATCGTGGATTTGACGCCGTGCGCCACCACATACTCGACCTTCGTGTGCATTTCATCGTGCGTCAGACCTTTTTCGGCTGCCGCACGGACGACCGCATTTGCAATAGAGTGCGGAAAATGCTCCTCTAAACACGCTGCGATACGCAGTAGTTCATTCGGCGTTTTGTCACAGAAGGACACAACGCTGTGGACAGTGGGATTCGCCTCGGTAAGCGTTCCCGTTTTGTCAAAAACAATAGTATTCGCCGCGGCGATCTTTTCAAGAAACTTGCCGCCTTTGACCGTGATTCCGTAGGCGTTCGCCTCTCTGATCGCTGACAGCACCGTTACAGGCATGGCGAGCTTAAGCGCGCAGGAAAAATCGACCATCAGTACGGACAGCGCTTTGGTTGTATTGCGCGTTAACAGCCATACCAGCACTGTTCCGAGGAATGTAAACGGCACAAGGTTATCGGCAAGGTGTTCCGCCTTGCTCTCAACATTGGATTTCAGCTTTTCCGTTTCCTCGATCATTGAAACGATTTTGTCATATCGGGTAGAGCCGGCGTTCTGCGTGACGCAGATTGTCAGCTCGCCTTCCTCAATCACCGTTCCGGCGTAAACGGTCGCGCCGACGCTCCTGCGCACAGGCACGCCTTCGCCCGTCAGCGTGGATTGATTGACCATCGCTTCTCCGCTGCTGACCGTCCCGTCAAAGGGGATCATACTTCCTGCGTTGACAATGATCTCATTACCGGAGCTGATCTGCGACGACTTTACCAAAACAGGCTGTCCGTCCGTTTTCAGCCAAACTTTGCCCACGTTCAATGACATACTGCCAGCTAAATCGCTGATGCTTTTCTTGTGCGTCCAATCCTCCAATATCTCGCCAATCTCCAGCAGGAACATCACCGAGCCTGCGGTTTTGAAATCCCTCCTGAGCAGCGAAACAGTGATGGCGGTCGCATCTAAAACAGAGACCTCAAGCTTGCCTTTTGACAGACATTTTAAAGCTTTCCAAATATACCGCGCCGCTTTGACGGCGAGGATAGCGATACGTACATAGCGGGGAATGAGAAACCGCCTGATATACCGTCCCGCAATTTTACGCGCCAGCTTAACGGTATATTCCTGCTGCAACTCTCTTGCCGCCGTTACGGATGTGAGCGCGTATTCGGGAATCACTGATGTATCGGGCTCTGTCTGACACAAGAGCTTGATCGCATCCTCCTTGCTGCCAAAATATTCGATCACCAAATCGTTTGTTGCGTGGTACACCTTGCAGCGTTTGATTAGCCGTTCGGCGTTCAGTACGCAAAAGAGCTTATCAAAATCCTGCTGACTATACCGATTCAGAATATGTATCCTGAGCCGTCCGCGTATCTCGTGCAGTATCTTAAATTTCATTTTCTTCGGTCGCTTCGACCTTTTCTACGTTATCGTTAACACTTACTTCGGGTTCAAGCTCAAGTTCGACGGGCTTTTCGTTTTCCTCGCGGTCAAGATTGATCTGCTTTGCCTCGGCATAAATATCCTCAGCGTTTTCCTGAACCTTAGTCACAGTTTCCATAACGCTTTTTTTGGCTCTCAGCGCTGCAGCGGTGCAATGGGTATATGCTTTTTTTGCGTCTCTGCTTGATAACGCTTTGATTCCCGCCGTACCGAACAACACGCCTCCAAAGAATATCAATGCGCCTTTTCCTAATGATGTCATAATATGTTCCTCCTTATTTATGTTTATAGCCTGTGATGAACGTCATTGCCATACATACGACGGCTGCAAACGCCCAGAATTTGTGTTGTTTCATTCGATCCATCCTTTCTACTCCAAAAGTTAGCTACGGCTAACCTGTGCTGAAAAAAATAAAAAATCAAGTTTGATTTCCTTAATTATTATATAATAAACAGCTTACTTTTGTCAATGGAATTGTTGATAAAAAAGCAAAAACGCTCAAATCAACAGAGCGTTTTGCTTTTATCATTATGAGTTGATTGTATTATCCTAAAGTGATATCCAAAATCATCATTACCGTGAATCCGAGAGCAAACATCAACACGCCGATATTGGAATGCTCTCCCTCTGACATTTCGGGGATCAGTTCCTCCACGACGACATAAATCATCGCGCCTGCCGCAAAGCTGAGCAAATACGGCATGACGGGAACCAGCATACCGGATACCAGAATCGTGACCAACGCGCCGATCGGCTCAACCGCACCCGACAAAACCCCGCCGAGGAACGCGACCGGTTTGCTTTTTCCCTCCGCGTGGAGCGGCATCGAGACGATCGCTCCTTCGGGCACATTTTGTATTGCGATACCGAGTGCGAGCGCCAACGCGCCGCCTGCTGAAATATCGGTTGAACCGGATAACAAGCCGGCGTACATCACGCCGACCGCCATACCCTCGGGAATGTTGTGCAGCGTGACGGCAAGCAACATCATCGTCGTCCTTGCCAGCTTGCTTTTATGTCCTTCGGCTTTTTCTGCAAACATATGAAGGTGCGGCACCGTTTTGTCAAGAACAAGCAAAAACAAGGTGCCTATCCAAAAGCCTACAACAGCAGGAACAAACGCAAAGACTCCCATCGAACTGCTCTGCTCAATGGCAGGTATCAGCAGGCTCCATATGGAAGCCGCCGTCATCACACCTGCCGCAAAGCCTGTTAATGCGCGTTGAACGCTCCGTCCGAGCTGCCTTTTCATAAAGAAAACAAACGCCGCGCCTAAAGAGGTTCCGATAAACGGTATCAAAACACCGATCATTACAGATACATTCACAATTTTATCTCCGATTACTTTGTGATGATTGCGACTGCGCAGGGGACGCGGCCTCGAATCAGTTCGGTTTTTATTTTCCGATAACCCGCTTTTTCAAAGAAAGCACGGTAATTTGAATATGTAAACTGCTGCTTGAAATCTGCTCCGGCTTTCCCGATCGCCTTGACTACGCCGCCTGTTTTTCCTGTTTTTTCCTTGTTGACATAGGTAGGAATAATCAGTCTGCCGCCTGTTTTGCAAACCCTGTCCAGTTCCGCAAGCGCCTGATAGGGATGATCCAGTAGATGAATGACGTTTGCCGCAACAACTGCGTCGAAGTATTCGTTTTCATAATCAAGCGATGTGATATCCGCTTTTTGAAATGAGATGTTTGAAAATGTTCTACACTTCTTTTTTGCCCGTTTCAGCATACCTTCCGAAAAATCTGTTGCCGTTAATGACTTACAGACAGGAGCGATCGCTGCGCTGATCATTCCTGTTCCGCAGGCACACTCAAGCACAACTTCAGATTTATTTATGCTTTTGGCAATTAAGCGGCACAGCTTCCTGTTGACCTTTCCGTTATAAACATTGCCAAACAGGTCATATACGCCTGAAATTCTGTCCCAAAACATTGTTTACTATCACTTCCTTGCGATGACCGTGATCCAAGGTTTATCATCATAGCAATCGGATTTGACTTCTGTAAAGCCTGCTGATTTTAACGCTGAGGAAAGCTCATCAATCGTATAACACTTCATACCCTCGATAATCTTCTCATATTTCAGGCTTGTATCATCTGTACCGTCGGATTCGTTGCAGATCATAAAGGAACCGCCGGGCTTCAATACTCTGCACACTTCGGAAAAGCAGTGTTCAAGCCCCGGCCAGAAATAGACCGTCTCAAACGCTGTGGCAAGATCAAATGTACCATCCTCAAAGGGTAACCCGGCAACGTTGCCTTGGATAACAAAGCATCTGCCCGCCGTGATCATATCCTTGTTATACTCCTTTGTTTTATCAACCGATAACGCCGAATAATCGAACGCTGTGATCTTCGCCTGCGGATAGCGTTTAATCAGTTCTGCGGTATTGCGGCCGCCTCCGCATCCGAGTTCGACGACGTTTGATGCTTTGATCCCTTGCAGGTGCGTCATTCCCCAGTCGGCAAGCTTTGCGTGACCGCTGTTCATTCCGCTGACCATCATCTTGCCGAGGATGCCCTCGGGTTTTCTCGTCTGATTTACAAATTTTTTATACAGTCCCATCATATACCTTCTTTCTTACTTCTTACCGACCAACAGCGCCGAGCCGGACAGCTCCATCCAAACAGGTTCCCATTTTTTCATAAATTTATCGGTCGTGTCGATCAGCTCGACCTTTTCGCAGCCCAACTCTTTCAGCTTTTTGACAAAGGCTTGCATATCGCCGTACTTCGATTTTGAAAAGATGTCGTGCAGTGCAAAGGTGCCGCCCTTTTTCAATACGCGCAGGGTTTCAAGCAGATACGTCTGACGGTCACCCGGAATATTATGATAAACATAATTGCTCGTTACCGCGTCAAAGGTCTCGT
>JBGUWM010000172.1:0-84865 GCA_045221175.1 Acutalibacteraceae bacterium
ATGTAAAGATCGTTACCGGAACATATTCGTCCGGTGCGGTCACGCACCCGGCAGGCGAGACCCGGGGGACATCGGTGATTGGTTATACCTGCCTGTGAATGAGGTCGGGCTGACCATATCGGTGTGATCCATACGTGAACAGGCAGACGGGTGTGTTCGTTTTTTCTGTGGCAGATGTGTCTGTATGATCCTTAGGTGAACAGGGCAGAGATATGCTGCGGAAGCCTTTTGACAGGGGCTTAGGGCTGCTCTGCCTGCAGGCGCTTTTTCTCTCACAACACGGAAAGGGATAGTTTTGTGCAAGTTTACAGCATACAGTCCGTGGCATAAGTTTTCCTGACACAGAAGGAAACAGCAGGGTTATTGGTAAGACTATTATAAGCGTTTATCAGTATGATTGCAAGTGCAGTACAAAAGGATTCTGTAGAATGGGAGAAAGGATTTTGAGGAATGTTGTATCATACTTGACATCATCATACAGTATGCTATAATAGTTAGTAAGCTAACAAATTGGCGGAAGAATTGCAGGAAAGGAGGGCTTTTTTTGAGAGGCAGCAAATACGTCAGTATTGAAATCGGCAGAATCGGTAATCTGCTCAAACGGGATTTCAGCGATAATCCGGTTCGTCAGCAGTTGGAAGAAGCTACCGGTAAAAACGGGTGGATCATCGGCTTTTTAGCAGAACACAGCGATGAAGATATCTTTCAGAAGGATATTGAAGCACGTTTTTCCATGCGACGTTCCACGGTTTCGAATATGATCGCTCTGATGGAGAAAAAGGGCTATATTACAAGGCTGTCTGTCAGCAGCGACGCAAGACTGAAAAAACTGGTGTTGACGCAAAAAGCACTTGATGCATATCAGTTGATGCTATCGCAGCTTAATAAGCAGGAGGAACTGCTGAAAAAGGACATCAGTGAAGACGAACTGAAGACTTTCTTTGAGGTGCTGGATAAAATACGGCATAATATCGGAGAGGACGATTCAGCAATGATAACGAGGTGATTATAAAATGATTAAAACACTGGCAAAATGTATCAGAGAGTATAAAGTTGCTTCTGTCATTACGCCGATCTTTATTGTCTGTGAGGTTATTCTTGAAGTACTCATTCCATATCTGATGGCAAGCCTGATTGACAAGGGCGTTGAAAAGGGCGATATGGATTATATCTGGAAAATGGGGCTGGTGCTGGCGCTGGTGGCAATGTCTTCGCTGGTCTTTGCTGCTTTGGCAGGAAAATACGGCGCTGTCGCTTCCGCCGGTTTTGCGAAGAATCTGCGCCACGATATGTTCTATAAAATTCAGCAGTATTCCTTCGCTAATATCGACAAATTCTCACCCTCAAGTCTGGTGACGAGAATGACCACCGACGTGACCAACGTGCAGAATGCTTATCAGATGATTCTCCGCATGGCTTTTCGTGCGCCCTGTATGATGATTTTTGCCATGGTGATGTCTTTCCGGGTTAATGCGTCGCTGTCGTGGATCTTTGTTATCTTTATTCCCGTGATCGCACTGGCGCTGTTTATCATCATCAAACTGGCGCATCCGATCTTTTCAAGGGTATTCAAAATCTATGACAAGCTGAACAATATCGTACAGGAAAACCTGCACGGTATCCGTGTGGTAAAGTCCTTTGTCCGTGAAGAACATGAGATTGAAAAATTCAAGAGCGTTTCCGATGAGATTTACCGTGATTTCAGCAAAGCAGAAAAAATCGTCAATTTCAATATGCCGGTAATGCAGTTATGTGTCTATGCCTGTATTCTGCTGATTTCCTGGTTCTCTGCAAAGCTGATTGTGTACGGCGACATGACGACCGGCGAACTGGCGTCGATGATGACATATATCATGCAGATTCTGATGAGTCTGATGTTTATCTCCATCGTAATGGTCATGATTACCCTTTCCAAAGCCTCCGGTGACAGAATTGCCGAGGTGCTGACGGAAATTCCCGATCTTGCTCAGCCGGAACAGCCTCTGACAGAGATTCCCGACGGCAGTATTGTGTTTGATCACGTCAGCTTCAGCTATGCCAAGGATAAAGACAGACTGTGCCTTGAAGACGTCGTGCTTTCTGTTTCTTCCGGAGAAACTGTCGGTATCATCGGTGGTACCGGCTCTTCAAAATCCACGCTGGTACAGTTGATCCCCAGATTGTATGACGTAACGGAAGGAAAAGTGATGGTGGGCGGTCACGATGTCAGAGAATATGACATAGAAGCCCTGCGCAACAGTGTTGCTATGGTTCTGCAGAAAAACGTATTGTTCTCCGGGACGATCAGGGAAAACCTGCGCTGGGGTAATGAGAACGCTACGGATGAGGAATTGGTCAAAGCGTGCCGGCTTGCCTGCGCCGATGAATTTATCCGTCAGATGCCCGATCAGTACGACAGCTATATTGAACAGGGCGGCACCAACGTGTCAGGCGGACAGCGTCAGCGGCTCTGTATTGCCAGAGCACTGCTGAAAAAGCCGAAAATTCTGATTCTTGACGATTCGACCAGTGCGGTGGATACCAAAACAGACGCTATGATCCGCAAGGCTTTTTTAGAAGAGATTCCTGCTACCACCAAGATTATTATTGCCCAGCGTATTGCTTCCGTACAGGACGCAGACAGAATCATTGTTATGGACGCAGGCAAAATTAACGCTGTCGGTACGCATGAGGAACTGTTGAAACATAACAAAATCTATCAGGAAGTTTATTATTCACAGCAGAAGGGAAGTGAAGAGAATGGCTGAGACAGAATCAAGGCCCGTTACTATGGGCAGAAAAGGCGCTGCGCCTGCCGGGAAACCCGGTAAGATGAAAAACAGCCCGATGAAAACTGTCCGGCGCCTGATGAAATATATGGGCGCTTACAAGCTTCAGTTTGTGTTTGTGCTGGTCTGCATTATTATCAGCGCAGGAGCAGGTGTTGCCAGCTCGCTTTTTATTCAGATTCTCATTGACAATTATATAACCCCGCTGATTGCGGCAAGCGAAAAGGACTTTGGCGGTTTGCTTATGATGATTCTCGTGATGGGCGCCATTCTGCTGTTGGGTGCCGTTGCCACACTGCTGTATAACCGTTTGATGGTCACGATCTCGCAGGGTGTGCAAAAGAAGATCCGTGATGAAATGTTTGAGCATATGCAGTCGCTGCCGATCCGCTATTTTGACACCCATTCTCACGGCGATCTGATGAGTCGCTATACCAACGATACCGATACCCTTCGACAGATGCTTTCGATGAGTATTCCCACCATGTTTTCGTCGCTGATGACGATTATCGCCGTTTTCTTTGCCATGGTTTCGCTGAATATTTATCTGACGCTTTTTGTCCTGCTGTTTGTCGGCATGATGATGTTTGTGACGAAGAAGATTGCAGGCAACAGTGCCAAATACTTTATCGCTCAGCAAAAAGAGCTGGGAGATGTCAACGGCTATATTGAAGAAATGATCAACGGTCAGAAGGTTATCAAAGTCTTTTGCCATGAAGAAAAGACAAAAGAGGAATTTGACCGGAAAAATGAGGCTCTCTGCAAAACGGCAACCAGTGCCAATACCTTTGTCAATATTCTGATGCCGGTTATGAATAACCTTGGCAATATCCAGTATGTACTCATTGCCATTGTGGGCGGCCTGCTCGCCATTAACGGTATTTCTGCCGTATCCATCGGTGTGATCGCTTCGTTTTTGCAGCTCTCCAAAAACTTTACCAGACCGATCAGCGAAATATCCAACCAGTTCAATTCCATCATTATGGCACTGGCAGGTGCGGAAAGAATTTTTGATCTGCTGGATCAGCAGCCTGAAACAGACGATGGCTACGTTACGTTGGTCAATGCAAAATATGACAAGAACGATCAGCTTGTTGAAGCGGACGAAAGAACCGAAATGTGGGCGTGGAAACACCCCCACGGCGACGGTACTGTCACCTATACCAAGCTGACGGGAAGGGTCGTACTGGACGACGTAGACTTTGGCTATGTACCGGAAAAAACGGTGCTTCATAACGTCACGCTGACTGCCGAAGCAGGGCAGAAGGTGGCGTTTGTCGGCTCGACAGGCGCCGGCAAAACGACCATTACCAACCTGATCAACCGCTTTTATGATATTGCCGACGGCAAGATACGATATGACGATATCAATATCAACAAAATCAAAAAAGCCGATCTGCGTCGTTCACTGGGAATCGTTTTGCAGGACGTGCATCTGTTTACAGGAACCGTTATGGAGAATATCCGTTACGGCAAGCTGGACGCTACCGATGAAGAATGTATTGTGGCAGCAAAGCTTGCCAATGCCCATGATTTTATCACCCGTCTGCCCGACGGATATCAGACGGTGATTACAGGCGACGGCGGTCAGCTATCTCAGGGGCAGTGTCAGTTGATTTCCATTGCCAGAGCTGCCGTTGCCGACCCGCCTGTTATGATTCTGGACGAGGCTACTTCCAGTATTGATACCCGTACAGAAGCGCTGGTACAAAAGGGTATGGACGGGCTGATGTACGGCAGAACGGTATTCGTTATTGCTCACCGTTTGTCAACGGTTCGCAACTCTGACAGTATTATGGTACTGGAACTGGGCAGAATCATTGAGCGGGGCACCCATGAAGAACTGATCGCACAAAAGGGCAAGTATTACAAACTATATACAGGTGCTTTTGAAATGTCATAAGCTTTAGATGCGGCTGTGTTTTTCGCCGTCAGAATCTTTTTCTCGGATTCTGACGGTACTTTTTGTAAGTTTTTTTATTTGTTCATTGTCATACTATTCTCAAATAAATAACAGACAACGTAAAAATGAAGCAATGGAAGCCAGAGGCAAAGCCCCCCAACTTTCACTGACACACCCGAAACGATGTTTGAGGAATTTACAATAAACTACTGATCATTCAGATTAAAAGTTTCGCTCAAGCCTTTTCAAAGGCTTGCAGGGACAGGGGTAGCGGCGGAGTGCCTCCGCTGTTGGTGCGTGACCGCGCAGGACGATTCCGCTGCCGTTCGCTAACGCTCACTCAGTTCATACAAATTTGCTCCTTCAGTTCCGCAGGCGTCTGGCACGGGCAGCAACGCTTAGTTGCTGCCTGTTTCGCATTCCGCCGTCACAGCCCGAAGGGCTGTTTAGGGCTGTTTCCTCTGAAAATGCAGATTCAGTTCACGCATCAAATTCACCGTGCCTGCTATGTGCGTGACCGCACAGGACGATTCCGCTGTCGTTCGCTAACGCTTACTCACTTTATACAAATTTGCTCCTTCAGTTCCACAGGTGTCTGGCACGGGCAGCGGCGGAGTGCCTCCGCTGTCGATTCCGCCCTCGTTCGCTGTCGCTCACTTACTTCAAACAGATTTGCAACTTCTATGCCGCTGCCAATTATGCTTTCCTCAGAGTGCGAAACACTCTAACGACAGGTGCACGGCAAGGGGTGAATCAAAAAACAGTCCGGTGGACTGCTTTTTTGACCAATAATATGCCACAAACATTAACATGAAATGTCAAGTCGGATTGATTGCAAAGTAAGGAGATTATTACTATAATAAACCATAAGGAGGGTTACAATATGCATGATAAATTGAAAAACCTTAGATTAGAGGCGAAAATGACGCAGGAAGATCTTGCGGAACGAATGAATGTTTCAAGGCAGTCTGTGGCAAAATGGGAAAACGGTGAGAGTGTTCCTGATGTTATCAAATGTAGTGAGCTTGCTAAAATCTTTAACCTGACAGTTGAGGATATCGCATTGATTTTTCTGAATAAGGATGGTCGTTTCGATTTTTCTCCAAATAATAAATATATTTTTGGAAAGTGTATAATCAACGATAACAAGATTGTTCTGCCGGATGAGGCGCTTAGGGTATTCGGTCTGAAAAACGGTGATGAGCTGGTACTGCTTGGTGATGCCAGTCAGGGACTGGCATTGGTACCGCTCAGTGCGGTGAACGAGTTTGTAAAGGAGTTTGTTAATGCGCCTACCTACGGAGGTGAAGAAAAATGATGGATACCGTTATCAAAACTATTGGTCTGACAAAAAGATTCGGTACAAAAACGGCAGTTGATCGTCTGGAACTGGAAATTCGTGCGGGTGAAATCTTTGGCCTGCTGGGTGTGAACGGCGCAGGAAAAACCACGACAATCCGTATGCTGACCGGTCTTTCTGCCGTAACAGAGGGTGACGCACTTGTAATGGGTCACAGCGTAAAAACCGAACTGCAGGATATTAAAAAGATCATCAATGTTTCGACACAGGAAACGGCTGTTGCCGGTAATCTGACAGTGAGGGAAAACCTTGCTTTTATCGGAAAACTATATGGTCTGGACAAAGAAAAACTGGAAGAAAATATAGATAAAGTATCTGAATCACTGGAACTTGGAGAAGTGCTTCATCAAAAGGCAAAGCTTCTGTCGGGTGGCTGGCAGAGACGGTTGAGCATCGCTATGGCTTTGATCACAGATCCGAAAATCGTGTTTTTAGACGAACCAACTCTGGGTCTGGATGTTCTGGCAAGAAGAGAACTGTGGAGTATTATTCGTGCCATTAAGGGAAAGGTGACTGTCATTCTGACAACGCATTATCTTGATGAGTGTGAAGCTCTGTGTGACAGAGTCGCTATTATGGCAAAGGGCGAACTGAAAGCATTGGGTACGGTTGATGAGCTGAAAAAACGAACGGATAAAGAAAAATTAGAGGACGCTTTTGTAGAAATTGTCGGAGGTGCAGTAGAATGAGAGCGATGACATTCGCATCAAGAAATATCAAGGAACTGCTCAGGGATCCTTTAAGCTATATATTCTGTCTGGGACTGCCTATGGTAATGCTGGTGGTGATGACACTGGTGAACAGCTCTATTCCCGAAACGCCGGCACTGCCGGCAGGCGTACCTGTTCCGGAGGGTACTTCTATGGCGCCTACTGTTTTTCGTATTGAAAAGCTGACCCCTGCCATCGCTGTGTTTGGCATGACGTTTGTGATGCTGTTCTCTTGCATGCGGGTATCCTCAGACCGATCGGGTGCTTTTCTGACAAGACTGTACGCTTCTCCCATGGAGGGTGTTGACTACATCTTTGGCTATCTCTGTCCCTTTGGACTGATTGCGCTGGCACAGTTTGTTATTACTTATCTCAGCGGTGATATCATCGCTCTGATTACCGGTAAAGCAACTTTTAACAGTCTCAATATGCTGCTTTCGCTGCCTCTCTTCATTCCGTCTGTGCTGCTGTATATCGGTCTGGGTATTCTGTTCGGCGTTCTGTTTAATGACAAGGTGGCTCCCGGCATTTGTTCGGCTGTTATTACGGCTGCGACACTTTTGGGTGGTATCTGGATGGACGTCGATCAAATGGGCGGCGCATGGCTGGCAATCTGCGATAAGCTGCCGTTTTATCACAGCGTCAAAGCTGCCCGTCTGACCCTTGTGGGTGATTTTGGTGAAATGTTGCTGCCGCTGCTGATTACAACTGCCTATGCTGTTGTGATCTTCGGATTGTCCGTTCTTGCATTTGTTAAAAAAATGCAGTCCGATCAGAAATAACAAGTTTTGCTGCCTGCGGGCAGCGAGTCAGTGGGGCTTTTGCTAAAAAGCCCCCCGACACCCCCGAAAACGATGTTTATGGAAGTTTTTGTGAAATGCAAATCCAAAAATACGCACAAGCAGGCACGGTAAAGTCGGTGCGTGAGTGAAATGTGTTATTCAAAAAATCAAGCCCAAAGCAAGCCGTCAGGCTTGCGACGGCAGAGAGTAAAAAGGCAGCGACTGACCGTCGCTGCCCGTGCCGGAAATCTCGGGATAGAAGTTGTAAGTATCCGTTGAAAGAGTGAGCGTCAGCGAACGGTGACGAAATCGTTCTGTGCGGTCACGCACCGAAAAGGCTGGCGAAACTTTTGAATACTGTCTTCTTTATTAAGTGATAACAGTATGAAACCATGTTTTTGGTATTATAATCAAAAAAGCAGCCCCTGAATCGTCTGATTTGCGACGACTCTGGGACTGAGCTTTTTTTGGGTGTTTCTTATTTGTTGATCTTACCGAAGGCCTGTTCAAGATCTTCAAGGATATCGTCAATATGCTCTGTGCCGATGGACAGACGAATGGTACTTTGTGAAATCCCCTGTTCTGCCAGTTCTTCGTCGTTAAGCTGGGAATGAGTGGTGGTGGCAGGATGAATGACCAGCGATTTGACGTCGGCTACGTTGGCAAGCAGAGAGAATATCTTCAGGCTGTCGATGAAGGCAAAGGCTTCTTTCTGACCGCCCTTGATATCAAAGGTAAAGATACTTCCTCCGCCGTTGGGAAAATACTTCTGATAAAGCTGATGATCCGGGTGATCCGGCAGTGAGGGGTGGTTGACTTTGGCAACGTACGGACTGTTGCTCAGATATTCAATGACTTTTCTGGTGTTTTCTGCATGACGCTCCAGACGGAGTGAAAGTGTTTCTGTACCCTGCAGCAGCAAAAAGGCGGCAAAGGGTGAAATGGCAGCGCCGGTGTCACGCAACAAAACGGCTCTGATGTAAGTGACAAAAGCGGCAGGTCCTGCTGCGTCGGCAAAAGAAACGCCGTGATAGCTGGGGTTCGGGGCTGCGATGGGAGCGTATTTGCCGGAAGCTTTCCAGTTGAATTTGCCGCTGTCTACAATGACGCCGCCCAGAGTGGTACCGTGACCGCCGATAAATTTAGTGGCGGAATGTACCACAATGTCTGCGCCGTGTTCGATAGGACGGATCAGATAGGGTGTGCCGAAGGTGTTGTCTACAACAACCGGAATGCCGTGTTGATGAGCAATCTCTGCAATAGCGTCAATATCGGGGATATCGCTGTTGGGGTTACCCAGCGTTTCCAGATAAACGGCTTTTGTGTTGTCCCGAATCGCTTCTTCAAGCTCTGTCAGGTTATGGGAATCCACAAAGGTGGTCTGAATGCCGTACTGCGGCAGGGTATGCGCCAGAAGATTATAACTGCCGCCGTAAATGGTTTTTTGGGCGACAATGTGTTCGCCTGCCTGTGCCAGCGCCTGTATGGTATAGGTGATGGCGGCGGCTCCCGAAGCGACGGCTAATGCTGCTGTGCCGCCTTCCAGTGCTGCAATGCGCTCTTCAAATACCCCTTGGGTCGAGTTGGTCAGTCTGCCGTAAATGTTGCCTGCGTCTCTCAGACCGAACCGGTCTGCTGCGTGCTGAGAGTTATGAAAAACGTAAGATGTTGTTGCATAAATCGGTACGGCTCTTGCGTCTGTTGCCGGGTCGGGATTTTCCTGTCCTACATGAAGCTGCAGTGTTTCAAAACGATAATGACTCATAATATATTACCTCTTTCGTGAAAGTTATTGTAGTTTTATTTATTGTCATGCTGTTTCTGCTGTTCCTGTATATCTCGGAAAGCAGGACTGTATTTCGCAACAGAGGTATCACATTCGCCCGAAACGGAAGTTATGCCGCAGGGCTTGTAAAACAATTGGCATAGATGTTCATCTCACTTGTATGAATGATTACTTAAAACCTATTGGAAAGGTATGCATTAACTATAACATAGTATTCCTATCTTGTCAATAGGTATTTTTGATTTTTATAAAAAAACCGTACTTTTTTGTACGGCAGAAGTAGTGGATGAAGTTTTGCGTGGGTGTCAGACGGTATAAACCACGGTGTGTGAATCGCTTTTTGCATGATTTTGCACTGTTATTCTGAATGATGGCTTTTGCTGTTTGCTGCGATAATGATTTTCCGGTTTGTTTTGAGGGAGTTGTCTGCTGGTCGTTCCGGTAAAGGTCTTCAGTTATTCGGAAGATGGCTTTTGCTGATTGCTCCGGTAATAGTTCTCTCTGTTTACTTTAATGATGACTTTTCCTTGTTCGATCAGCAGTATCTTTTCAACTTTTGTCATGGAACTAAACACTCGCAGAAGCTCTTCTTCCAGAAAATGATCTGTATTCTGCGCTTCATCGGACAATAGATAGTCCAGTGAAACATGAAAATATTGTGCCAGCTTTTTGAGTGTAGCAAAATCCGGTTCTCTTATATTTTGTACATAGTTGCTGATGGCAGAAGGAGAGATGTTAAGCTTTTGTGAAAGCTCTTTTTGTGTGATATTCTTTTCTTCCATCAAACCTTTGATTTTTCGTCCGAATGACATAGCTTTCGCCCCCTATATTGATTATAAATGAAAAACAGTTATTATTTATCTAAATAACAAACCGTGTTGACAAATAACAAACTGTGTGTTATAATAAATATAAAATTCATAGTGGGGGTTATGTTATGCATAAGATTTCAAGATTGTTTTTTGCGGGACTGATCTTGGCGATTAATTGTTTTGTAATGGTTGGGTGTAGTCAAAACTCTGTTTCAGAAATGAATGAAATCAGTGATACTTTACGGGCAAGAGATTATTTAGAAGCTGCTGACAGAATATCTATGAAGATAAACAGCGCTGTTGATGAAGTGACAAGATCAAATGCCAACAGCATTAATGATGCATGCAGGCTCTATTATTATGCCGTTGCTTCCGGAGCGCTTAATTCAAATGAAATGCATTCTTCAAGTGACAGGCTTCCGGGTGAAAATGCGTCTGAAAAAGAAAGAAAACAAATGGCATTAAACTGTACTGTGTATGGGGCATTGGAATATGAAGGATTAACACGTTTGGTCGACAGTAGATACTTTGGCACATTGGGAGGTTCTTATGCTTTTTGCGTAGATGAAAATGGTGATGTTCGTCCTATAGGGGATGTTTCAGGAATTCCTCGTATTTCGGTTTTAAAAACAAGTACTACCTTTGCCGAAATGGGGTATGAATAAAAGTTGAAAATGAAATAACCTTATGAACAATTGGTAGCATAAATGAGGCTTCTGATGGTTGTGCTTATGAGGAGAAATATGATATGACTATTAATGATCAGTTGGATAACAGTTTATGTATGATTGAAAAAAGAAAAAAGCTGTTATATGCAATTCAGCAAAAAGAAGAGCTTGTTCAATACCTCAATACTCCTGTTCTTGGTAAACGAGATTATGGTATTTTGTATCCATCAGGCAGTAGAATGGCATTAAGAGTTATCAGCAATGTCATTGCGATTCTAAGTGCTATATTATTAATTGTTTTTATAGTTTTGGCTGTCTTAGCGGAGGGTAACAATAGGTATATCAGAAAATCCCAATTTAATTATGGACTATTTATTATTCCGGGGGCATTGTTCTTGTTAAGCGCTGTACTTGGAACAATAGCTTTCGTATTAAAAGCTAATGCCTATGGGGAGTATTTAGAAACAGATCATCAATACAGAATATACTGCCAGAATCAAATATCTGATTATCAGCAAATGCAGGAGGAAATCAGTAAGTTAGAAAATCTTATGAATAACACTTCCATTTGTATTGTACCTAAGAATTATTGGGATTCTGCAGAATATATATCCGCAGTGATTAAAAGCGGTCAGGCAAAAACTGTAGAACAAGCTATTTTATTGATGAATGATTCTGCCAAGAGATAGTTGAATAATATCATATTTTTTACTGAGTTATCCCTTTATGAACGAATGATTGACATTGCTTTTCCGTTGCATTATAATGTTGTAAGTAAATTGAGTGACGGAGGGATATTACAATGACAAAAATAATCAGAATGATAAGTATAGCGGCTGCACTGCTGACAGGAAGCGTGCTGCTGACAGGCTGCGGCGGACAAAACGATGGACAAAAACAGGATGCCCTGCTGCAAAATGAAGTCAGCAGTATTGTGGGTCAGATTGATCAGGCTAATGCAGCCAGACTGAAAACCGACGCCGCTGTTATCACTAATCTATGCAAGGAGTATTATATGTCGGTGGTCGTTGGCACTGTCAACGCACAGAATAACGGTGGCGTTACCGCTGATAAGCTGCCTGAGCTGACGGATTCTAACCAAACCAAAAAAGCGATTGCCAAAAAATGTACCGTACTGGGCGCACTGCAGTATACAGGGCAGACGATGCTGGAATCTTCCTTGTCGGATTACTGCGTTGTCAATAACGGCAAAACCGAAATCAAGTTGAAGGCGGATGCGTCCGGCACAATCGTTGTCAGCACTCTGAGCGGCAGTACAACGATGGATCAGATTCTCGATGATAACTGACATACAGCTATCCCGTTCGTGTGGGTGCGAACGGGATTCTTTTTGTCTGCGGATGAATCTTTGACTAATTTAGACAAAAAACAGGGGTCTTTTTATTTCAGTATTCATGTATCAAAAGACGAGGAATCGTGCTATAATCTGTTGTATAGTGTCAGGACAAGGCTTTGGTAACAGGAGGAACAGATAACATGAAATATAAATTTATTTCGGACAGCCATACACACAGCGAAAATTCTTTTGACGGAAAGGACAGCGTGGTAATGCTGTGCGACAGAGCATATCAGCTTGGGTTGTATTCGCTGACGGTGACGGATCATTGTGAATGCCATGAGTATTATGCCAACCATGTCAGAAAAGATATTGAAGGCTCTGTCAGAGATGTGAGGAAGGCAAAGGGTTTGTATGCCGACAAACTGAAAATATACACCGGCATTGAACTGGGACAGCCTACGCAGGACTTGAAAGCCGCCGACGAAGCTCTTACCCTCGGTGAGTTTGACTTTGTTCTCGGATCGCTGCATAACCTCAGGGGAGAACAGGATTTTTATTATCTGGAATATGATGAAGACAACGTGCCAAAGCTGCTGACCCGCTACTTTGATGAATTGCTGGAACTGATTGAAGACGACCGTTTCGATTCACTGGCGCACTTAACGTACCCCTTCCGCTACATTGCTGTGAATCCCGATATCCATTTTTCACCGGATCAGTACCGTGAACAGATCGACGCAGTTCTGGAGGCTTTGGTAAAAAGAAAAAAAGCGCTTGAGGTCAATACTTCCGGACTCCGGCAGAAAATCGGTGTGACTCTGCCCGATGAAACGGTTGTACGGAGGTTCCGTGAACTGGGCGGAAGGTATGTTACCGTGGGTTCTGACGCTCACCGCTGGGGAGATATCGGCGCAGGAATAGAAGACGCTTTGCGGATGCTGCAGAAATGCGGCTTTACACATTTTACCGTATACCGTGAGAGAATGCCGGAAATGCTGCCTATCTGAATCATAGTAACAATACACAAAAAAACAAGAAAATATTTTGATTTATTATGTCTTTATTCTTGAAGCGGACTGTGCTATAATGGAATTTGTTAAGTAGGAGGGTGCGTCCTACAGCTTTGTTTGGGGGAGATCATGATTAGTTTCAGGGCGGCAATTTTTGATCTGGACGGTACACTGGTTGATTCGATGTATGTCTGGGAAAAGGTGGATGTGGTTTTTCTCACCGGCAGGGGCATTCCTGTAACAAGAGAATATACCGAAACCGTCAGGGGAATGTTTTTTGAAACAGCGGCGGAGTATACCAAATCGGCTTACGGACTGCAGGAAAGCGTTCAGGAAATTGTCCGTATCTGGCTTGATATGGCAAGGTATGAATATGCTCACCATGTCCGGCTCAAGCCCTTTGCGAAAGAATATCTTGACGAACTGAAAAACAAGGGCGTCCGGCTCGGCATGGCGACTTCGTCTGATCCATATCTGCTGGAGCCTGTTCTGGAGCATAACAATGTACGGCATTACTTTGACGTTGTCTGTTATACCTCAGAGGTGGGAAAGAATAAAAGTCACCCGGATATTTATCTTTATACTGCAAAAAAACTCGGAGTTGCCGAAAAAGACTGTGTTGTGTTTGAGGATATTCCTGAAGGTGTTTGCGGAGCAAAATCTGCAGGAATCTATACCGTTGCGGTTTATGATTCTGCTTCAGAAGAGAACGTGCCTCTCCTGAAAAACACAGCAGACAGGTTTATTTCGGATTTCTCTGAGATGTTGGGGGAATGAGTATGCATCGGAACCGAATTGTATATTTTATTATCGCAGTAATCTTAATCGTTATCGGCTATGTGGTGCGGGTGACAGACGTGTCGATGACGCCCGGTGAGGATGAAAGAAAGCTCGCCATGGAGGGCAGCTTTGTGTTTATTACCATGGGCTTTTACTTTATTTCGGCCATTATTTTCCGCAAGGCGGCTGCATGGATTGTCGGCGGCGCTGCTTTTATCTTTGTAGCGTTTTTTCAGCTTTTTCGAAAAATGGAATACGGGTGGTATATTGGTATGTACGAAAGTCAGGCAGGACGAATCGTGCTGGGAGGTCCCTTCTCGGCCCGCCTGTTTATCTATATCCTGATCGGTGCTGTTCTGGGAGCGGCTCTTGAAATCGTTCTGAGACAGTACAATCGTATCGGTCTGGGTAACTGAATTGTCTTCTGAACCGTTTTGATCCATCTGCATAACAAACAGCCTGTTTCGGTGTTATCATTCCGAAACAGGCTGTGTTTTTTCTGCCATCAGATTGTTTGCCGCAGCCGGCAGTTCTGAAAGGCTGTGAATTACTGTCGTGCTGCTGCGGGGTTTTCCGCAGCCGTAGGCGGCAAATACAAAGGGTATGCCGGCTGTGCCGGCGGCAATGCGGGCAGATTCGGTGCTGCCGACAAAAATCGCTTTGGAAAGATGATTGCGTTTCATGATCAGACGAATGTTTTCCGCCTTTGAACGACCGTTTTTCATTTGCCGTTCTATATCGGTAAAGCAGGACCGCAGATCCTGACACCGGTCAAGAAATGCTGTCAGACACGCTTCACTGCAATTGCTGACAATGAACAGTCTATATTCCTCCGAAAGAGTGCGAAGAATTTCTTCTGTATCCGGGTAGAGAGCGGCACCGTCTTTTTGCAAAAAAACACCTTCAGCTTCAAAGCATCGTTCAATGACAGGAAGGGACTCTCTTGCGGAAAGTGCGGGCAGCAGTTGCTGAGCTATGACAGAGGGGGACTGTTCCGTCAGTTTTACGGCTTTCTGAAGAGTGACGCTGCTTCCGTATTCCGAAAGTATTTTGTTCCATGCCTTTGTCAAAGAAAGACTGCTGTCCCATAATGTTCCGTTCAGTTCAAAAATGATCCCTTTTTTGCCGGATGTTTTGGTTTGACGCCTGCCGGCAAAAAAATCTGTCAGTAAAGCCGCACATTCCTGTTCCGAAACGCCGCAGGTCAGCGCAGGCTGATGGGTAAAGGGCAATGTCATCAGGTTGGCAACGGAACCGCAGGCACCGTTTTTGGGGTCATACGCCCCGAAAACGACTCGCTTCAGACGGGCGTTGATGGCTGCGCCGGCGCACATGGGGCAGGGCTCCAGTGTGACGAACAGCTCGCAGTCCTCCAGTCTCCAGCCGCCGCATTGCTGACAGGCTTTTTCGATGACAGACAGCTCGGCGTGACACAAAGCGTTTTTTTGCTGTTCACGGTGATTAAAATCAGCGGCTATGACCTCGCCGTTGCGTACGATAACAGCGCCTACGGGTACTTCTCCTGCGTTTGACGCAAGCTTTGCCTGGTAGATGGCTTCTTTCATCCATTTTTCATCATTGTTCATGACGGAACCTCCGTCTAACAGAAATTTCGTTATCACTCCGGCGGCAAGAAACAGCCGGAAGACAGGTGAAGTGACGGTTACGGCGAACAGATCCGCTGCTCCGTTACTTCTTATGTCGTTCTGTTTTTTGCTCAGGCTCTGACAGCTGAGGCAGCCAGCATAGCGCCCAGTTTGCCCGTGTGAAAATTGAGAGAACCCTGCATCCATACGGCATAGGGAGGACGCAGCGGTGCGTCTGCTGACAACTCGATGGAAGAGCCGAGCGTAAAGGCGCCTGCCGCCATGATGACCTTGCTGTCATAACCGGGCATATCCCATGGTTCCGGCGTGACGAATGAATCAATGGGGGAGGCTTGCTGAATGCCCTGACAGAAACGGATCAGGTTGCTTTCGTTGTTCAGAAGAATTGCCTGTATAATGTCGCCTCGGACCTCGTCATAGCGTGGAGTGACCGTAAAACCAAGCAATTCATACAAAGCGGCGGCGAAAATGGCTGTTTTAACCGCCTCTCCCGTTACGTGGGGGGCGTTGAAGGCGCCCATGAACAGTTCACGGCTGTTGCCTAAAGTACAGCCGATTTCTTTGCCGGTGCCCGGTGTTGTCAAACGGTAGCTGCAGGCTTCAACAAGGTCTTTTCGTCCTGCGATATAGCCGCCGGTGGGCGCAATGCCGCCGCCGGGATTTTTGATCAGAGAGCCTGCCATCAGGTCGACGCCGAGACTGCCGGGGGTTTCTGTTTCCACGAACTCTCCGTAGCAGTTGTCCAGCATGACAATGCAGTCCGGCGCAACGGAATGGGCAAGCTGTGCAATGGCTCTGATCTCTCCGGCACGGAGGGTCGGGCGCAGGGAATAGCCTCTGGAACGCTGTATGTATACCATCTTTGTGTCAGGGGTAAGACTTTCTGTCATAGCGTCATAATCTACAGCTCCTTTATCAGTCAGGTCCAACTGACGGTACTGAATGCCGAAATCTTTTAAGGAGCCGCTGTAGCTGCTGCCAATGCCGATGACACCCTGCAGGGTATCATAAGGAAGCCCTGTAACAGAGAGCATGGTGTCACCGGGACGCAGCACACCGAAAAGCGCTACGGTAAGGGCGTGGGTGCCGCTGCAGAAATTATGCCGTACCAGAGCATCTTCCGTGTCCAGTACCTCGGCAAACACAGCGTCGAGCGCATCTCGTCCTCTGTCGCCGTAACCGTAGCCTGTTGACGCTGTAAAACAGCTTTCGCTGACCCGTGCATTCTGAAAGGCACGCAGCATTTTTTGCTGATTATATTCCGTGATCTCATCGGTTTTGTCCAGATATGGACGACAAATGGACATCGCTTTTTCCGATGCCTTCAGTATTTCGGGAGAAATGTTATAAAACGGTGTATTCATTCTGTTCTTTCCTTTTCTTTTTTTGACTGTATCAAGTAAAACGGCGCCGTGTTTTCAAAGCCGAGCGCATGATAAAATCGTTCATGCAGGGCTTTGTCCCGCATCAGAAATATTGTCCTGTTTTGCAGACGGCGAATCAGCCCGGTAACACAGCAGGAACCTAAACCTTGTCCACGAAAGTGCCTGTCGGTGGCAACGCCGCCGATAATGGCACTGCGGTCTGTCAGGGCGGAAGTCAGGGCTGCGGCAGCAGGCTGTCCGTGGTGCGTCAGCACAAGACATTTTGCTGTGTTGTGACGCAGCTTATGCGAAAAATCAAGCAGAAAGTCTTCATAGGACGGCACCTGAAAATCACCCGCTTCGCAGCTTTTGAGCAGTTGCCAGAGAGAAGACAGATCCGGGTCATCGGTTTGCTGAAAGTCTTCAGGCAGGGAGAGCGTTTCTTCCGGCGGGGAAGTCAGCGTCATGACAATGCCTTCTTCATGGCAGCAGTCCGTCAGAAGCGGCAGTCGGCTCAGCAGAGAAGCAAACCCATACATCTGTACAAATTTCTGCCATTCCGAAAGGTTGCTTTCCTCTGTCAGCATAACGGTGATGTCGGCATAGTATTTTACTGCTGCGCCGACAGGACGGCTGAGAGAGTCTGTCTGCAGATAAAACAAGGCAAAATCGTAGCCGATTCCGTAGCTTTGCAGCAAACACCCGATGCGGCAGGAATAGATATTGTTCTCTGTCTGCAAAAACTGCAGAAGCAGAGGCAGTGTCTTTTCGTCAACAAAGCAAATCATTTGTCCAGGATCCTTTCGGCTGTTGCCCGAACCACCGTTATTACCGCTTCCATATCGTCAACGTTCGCAAGACTTTCTGCGGAGTGAATGTAGCGGCAGGGGACAGATACGGCAATTGTTCTCACGCCGCTGCGTGTCATGTGAATGATGCCTGCGTCGTTGCCGCCGGCAATCATCGTTTTGGTCTGGGCTTTCACCCCGTGTTCGGCTGCACAGCTCATTGCTGTGCGGTACATCTCTTTATCATATATAGTGGAGCGGTCCATGAATGAGATGACAGCACCTTCTCCAACCTGACAAACCTGCTTTTCTTCTTCCGAAAAAGGAATATCGGCGGCTGTGGTGGCTTCTACCACAATGGCAAGGTCAGGATCAACGGTATAAGCGGCTGCTCTTGCTCCACGCAGCCCGATCTCCTCCTGTACCACAAAGCTGAAATACATATCATAGGGCAACTCGCTTTTCAGCATTTCAATCAGTACAAGACAGCCGAAGCGGTCGTCAATGGCTTTTGAGATGATTCTGCCGTTTTTGCACTCGAACAGCGACGAAAAACTGACAGCGTCCCCGGGGGATACATAACGGCTTGCTTCTTCTCTGCTTTTGGCGCCGATGTCAATCAGCAGACTGTCTATCGGCGGATTTTTCTTTCGTTCCTCCGCTTTGAGCAGATGAACGGGTTTGCAGCATACAACACCGGGAATTTCGTTTTCGCCTATCACAACGTTTCTGGCAAAGGCGGCGCTGTCATTGACGCCGCCGACAGGTGTGAATTTCAGACAACCGTTTTCTGTAATATATGTAACGATAAAGCCCACCTCGTCCATGTGTGCCGAGATGAGAAGTTTTTTATCGGGTGTTTTTCTGCCTTTTTTGAAGGCAATGATGCTGCCTAAGTTATCAACGCTCAGACTGTCCGCATAAGGACGGATTTCGCTGAGGATCAGGTCACGGATTTTTTCTTCGCTTCCCGAAATGCCGTTGGTGCGGCAGAGTTTTTCTAAAAGATCAAGATCAGGCATGGTCGGCACCGCCTTCCAGAACATATTCAGCCAGCAGCTCTGAAAGCTGCTCCAGATCGCTGAGCTGTACGATCTCGGTGGGGGTGTGCATATTTTTGCAGGGAATGGAAATGACGCCTGTCCGCACACCGCCTCTTGCGGCGGCGATTCTGTCGGCATTGGTGCCGGTTGAGCCGCCGCATACTTCATAACTGTACTTGATGCCTCTGCTGGCGGCAATGGATTCCAGTTTTTTGGTAACGCCTTTGTCAAGGGCAGGGGATATACTGATGATTGCCGTACATCCCAGTTCACCGCTCTTTTCGGCAGGAACACCTTCCTGAGCGGCAAATCCCACGTCAATTACAACGGCTTCATCAGGCGCAAGAGAATAAGCGGCTGTGCCGGCACCCATTTCATTGGTTTCTTCCTGCGCCGAAAAAACAAGCGACAGCCTGCAGGGAAGGGACTTGCCCTTGAGAAGCCTTGCACAGCGGATCAGTACGGCACAGCCGCTGCGGTTGTCCAGTGCCGACACGGCAATTCTGCCGCCCAGAAGCTCGGTGAAACGGCTGTGTAACAGAACTTTGTCGCCGGGACGAATCAGTTCCTTTACTTTTTCGGCAGGTAGTCCCGTATCAATGCGTATCTTATCACGGGAAAGCTCGCTGTCTTCTGCAAGGTGCGGCGGCATGGTGCATATAATACCCGTGACGGGTTCTGTTCCGAAGATTTTTACAGCGCTGCCGGGAAGTGTGCGGAGATCAATGCCGCCCACCGGCTCGGCGCATAAAAACCCCTTTTTATCTATATAGGTGACGATCAGTCCGATTCTGTCGGTATGTGCGTCGAGCATCAGATGCTTTTCGGCTTTGTCATCGCCCATTTCGGCAATAATACTGCCGTTTTTGTCGATAGTGACCTTTGCGGTGTCCTGCAGCAGAGTGCTTATGATATCCAGCATTTCTTCCTCACTGCCGGATATACCGCAATCGGCGCATAACGCTTGCAATAATTCTTTCATTTGCTTTACGCTGCCTTTCATTTTATTACAAAGTAAACATGGCGGCTGCCGAGCAAAGCCCGGCAGGACAGCGCCGTGATCTGTCTGTCCTTTCAGACACAGTGTATCGGGCGGCTGCCGAGCAAAACCCGGCAGGACAGCGCCGTGGATTGTCTGTCCTTTCTGACACAGTGTATCGGGCGGCTACCGAGCAAAGCCCGGCAGGACAGCGCCGTGGTATGCCTGCCCTTTAAGACACAGTGAATTGTGTGGTTGTTAAGACAAGGTCGGCATGATAGACCTGCGAGGAGCCTTCCTGTCCTTCTACGGTATAATCTGATTTTGACAGTTCAAAACCGCCTTTATCATGCGTGACCTGATAGGTGTAGCGGCTGAAGCCGTTGTATGTGCCGAAATCCACCTTTGTGTTAATGCCCACCTTATTGTCGCTGTCAGGCGTAAAACGACAGGAAAGCGACTGGGTGAGGTAGTTGCGGTGAATAGACAGCAGCGTGTCAGTCAGATTGATCCTGTCTATGGCGCGATATCTGTCCTTGATAAAGGATTGTATTTCTTTCTGCGAAAGTGAGGTGCCTTCCTTCGGATAAGGACAGTACATCAGAAGCTTGCAGCGAAAATCATTTTCGCTTGCATTGATCCACAGTTTTTCCGCAAACAGATTGTAAGATTCATTTTCGACCATTCTTTTTACCACGTTCAGGTTTGCCGCGCTGACAGGGAAACTTACTTCTACTGTCTTGATGAGAAACTGATCGTTATCCTGAGATGTTTCGGGGTCGCTGATCTCCAGATTTGTCAGCTCATCATAGGTTTTGGTGATAATGGTTCGAATCTCTTCGTCGCTGCGTTCCTTACAGACAATATCCGTCAGCTTCTGACCGTGCTTTGTTTCAGGGTCTGAACTATGATCCGCACTATCTTCAGAGCTTCGTTCTGCGTTCTCCTCTGAACTATGACCGAAAGTTTTGGAAGCTTCTGTTTTGGTGCTTTCGGCAGCGCTTTGAACAGATTCTGCCGCTGAAGCAGGGAGTGAGGCATTAGCTTCGTCTGATGAATTGCCTGAGCAGCCTGTGAACAATACGGCTGAAATCAGCAAAAGGGCGGTAATTAACAGCTTGTGTTTCATTTTGTCGGCTCCTTATGGTGAATTGATGTGACTCATTCTGCCGGTTTCATCTCGTTGACCAGCCGTTTGAAATGCAGTCCTTTTTCGGCAAAGTTTTTATACATATCAAAGCTGGCGCTGGCAGGGGACATGGATACAATGTCGCCGTCAGCGGCGTGCTTTCTGGCTGCCGCAACAGCTTCTTCCATACTGCCGACACGGAGAATCAGCGGATTGCCTTTGCTGTAGGATTTGGCTGCTTTTGTGGCGGCTTCAATTTTATCAGCCGTTGCGCCGAACAGAATCAGTACCTTGACTTTGTCCGGGACGAGCTCTCCCATTTCGTCATAAGACAGGTGTTTGTCATAACCGCCGGCGATGAGAATGATCTTTCTGTCGTATAATGACAGCGTACCTTTCATCGTTCTGGTAGGGCTGGTGCCGATAGCGTCGTTATAGTATTTTACGCCGTCCAGTACCCGCACCAGCTCGGCACGGTGTTCAACGCCTCCGAAGTTGACGGCAACAGAGCGGATGACTTCCGGTGTGACCATACCCCATACTGCCGAAATGGCGGCAAGATAGTTCTCTATATTATGCAGTCCGGGGATCTTGATGTCCGAAGAATGCATGATGACGCTTTCTGTACCGTAGCAGTTCATGATGATCTGACCGTCGCTGTTCATGTATGCGCCGTTTGTTACCTTCCGGCGGCGGGAAAACTTGCAGCACTGTCCTCTCAGATACTCTTCAAACGAATTGGAGATGTCGTTGTCCAGATTCAGCACGGCTTTGCCGAAAGCGTTCTGATGCAGGACGATGTTCTTTTTGGCGTCAATGTATTCCTGCATATCCTTGTGAATGTCCAGATGATTGGGCGCTAAATTTGTAACAACTGCAATATCGGGGCTTTTTCTCATGGAAATGAGCTGAAAACTCGATAATTCTACGACGGCAATATCGTCGGGAGCAATGGTTTCAATTTCCGGCAGCAGCGGTTTGCCGATGTTGCCGCCCAGATGTACGGTATAGCCCTGTGCCTTGAGCAGCTCGGAGATGATGGTGGTGGTTGTGGTTTTTCCGTCACTGCCTGTTACGGCAATGATTTTGCAGGGACACAAGTCAAAGAACACTTCCATTTCGCTTGTTACCACCATGCCGTTTTGACGGGCTTGGATCAGTTCTTCCATATAGTATTTCATGCCGGGCGTGCGGAAAATGATATCTGCTTTCAGATCTTTCAAGTAATCATCACCGAGACGAAGCTCTGCGCCGGCTTCTTCTGCCTTTATGCCGTTTTCTCCCAGCGCTTCACGGTTACGCTTGTCACACGCAAGAACGTGAGCACCGTATTTTCCGAACAAGCTGATCAGTGGCAGATGACTGCCTCCGATTCCGCACAGGGCGATGGTTTTTCCTTTCAGACTCTCTAAGAATCGCTTGCAGTTTTGTTCCATTGTCATATACCTATCCTTTCTTAAGAAAACACCGGATTTCTTGTGCCTTTTTGTCCTGCGCCTGCACTTCCTGCAGATTTCGCTGCTGTGCAGCGGCTTTGCCCGATAACCGCTTGGCTTTCAGACGGATTGCCGGACAGCCGGACGAAGCAGTCTGTGCGTCCGGGTGGCTCGGTGCTTTCTTAAATAAGCTAACTGTTTTTTACATACATCTACATTATATTCCAAATACAGAGCAAATTCAATCATTAAAACAGATTTTGCAAAAAGTCAATGGACGGTTTTTGCCGGAATTTGCCGCAGAAATACTCCGGAGTTTACAGGCGCACTGAAAATCATTTTTTCATAAAACAGCCGGTAAAAGAAACGTAGCTGTATGGCAGGTGTTTCAAAAGCCGTTCTTTGACATAGAAGCCGCCAAAAGAGGAATCTCTTTTCCTGCCTGCATCCGGAGAAAGAGCGTGGCTGTGCTGACAGTACATGAGCTGCACGCCTGACGATAAGATATCGTTATTAACTGAGAATTGCTTGAATGGCACGGTTGTTGTCACGGAAATCAATTTTCAGAATCCGATAGCCGGAAGAAAACTGCTTCATCTGTTCTAAACGCCGTTTCAAGAAGATAGGGAGCACGAAGCCGGCGGATTCGGGGAAGGGTTTCCTTCCACGTTTGCCATGTCTGAAATAGTAACACAACCCCTGTGGCTTCGGGAAGGGGTGAGAGGCGTCCGGCAGAAGCACAGAGCGAGCCGACAGGCAAGACAGAAAAACCTTTTCCGCAAGAAAAGTTTTTCTCTGCGGAGCTGCCCTGAAAAAATTGATTTCCTTGAGTTATTGCTTTTTCTTATTGAAAAACAAAGCCGGGTGCTGTATAATATATACATGAAAGTTCAGAAATGAGAGACAGGAGCCGTATGGGTGATGAACGGCTGTCTGCCTGCTTGATATAATGATTGAAGGGAAGGATCTTATGAAGGTATTGATCTTGTCAGCCACCACCGGCGGCGGTCACATGAGAGCAGCCAATGCGCTCAAAGACTATGTGATGAGTCACAGCCCCGATTCGGAAGTAAGAATATATGATACGATACAGTATGTCAGTCCCATTTTGAACAAGGCAGTGACGGGAAGCTATGAATATATGGCAAAACGAACACCGGCACTGTTCGGAGGTTTTTATAAAAGCTCCGATAAGAACACGCCTATCAACAAAACTGTTGAAGTGACGATGACAGGACTCGGCAAACGCCTGCTGCCGTTGATTGATGGATTTCAGCCCGACATCGTTGTCACAACCCATTCCTTTGCCACCGAACTGATTGCCGCACTGAAAACAAAGCTGGAGCTGAGCTTTCCGATTATCAGTATTATTACCGATTTTGCGGTTCATAAAACCTATATCAATAAGGGCGTTGATGCCTATGTGCTCTCCAGCGAAGAAATGATTGACCAGATGGTTGAAAGAGGTGTGCCGAAAGAGATGGTGTATCCTTACGGCATTCCGATCAAAAAGGAGTTTCTGGAGAAAATTGACGTGAAAAAGGCGTTTGAAGAAGAGGGCCTTGATCCGGAGCTGCCGACCTTGCTGCTGATGGCAGGAAGCTTTGGCGTGACCGATGTGCTGAAGGTTTATCATAAGGTTGTGAAATCCGAAGTGAATTTTCAGATTATTCTGATTACGGGTAAGAACGAAAAACTGTATGAAACTTTCGAAAAATATCTCAGCAAAATAGATATCAACAATACCATGTATGAATTGTCACAGCTTTATCCCACCATCAAAAACGGTACTTCTATCAAAACTTCCCGTCACCTTAAGCCTTCAAAGCCCACTAAGCTGCTGTATTATACCGATGAGGTCGAGAAATATATGCAGATGTCGTCTTTGATTATGACAAAACCAGGCGGACTGACCGTAACGGAAGCAATCGCTACCGGACTGCCGATAGCTGTCTTTAAGCCGATTCCCGGGCAGGAAGAACAGAATGCTGATTTTCTGTGTCGTAACGGCATGGCAGTGCGTGTTAAAAAAGACAAAACCTGTACGGAAACAGTCACCGATCTTCTGACGCACCCGGAAAAGCTTGAGGCAATGAAAAAAGCAATTGCCGTGCATAATAAAGGCAATTCTGCCGAAAGAATCTATGAGCTGATGGTGAAGCTGACAAAAAATGCCGCTGATGATGAATGATGTAACCACTTCTTTCATTGCATGACGTAAGATATACCGTGTCGGGTTCACGCTGCATCATGTCAATTGAATGAGGAGAATTGTATAAAAATATTCCGATGGGGAAAGTGTTTTGTACTAATAATAGAAAAAATTATAATTCTGTTTTGGAATATTAAATGGATTGTAATGTACTATTATGAGAGTATGTAAAAATAAAAAGGAAAATAAAAGCAGTTACTTGAAGGAAAAGTAACTTTCTGGCGGAGGATTTCTGTATGAATCAAGAGACGGTATCACAAATCATTCTTGCCCTGGGCGGTCTGGGACTGTTCCTTTACGGCATGAAGCTGCTGGGAGACGGTTTGGAACTGGCTGCCGGTGCCAAGCTCAGAAAAATACTTGAAAAAATTACGTCCAACCGATGGTTGGGTGCGCTGGTAGGCGTTGTTGTGACGGCTGTTATCCAAAGCTCTACGGCTGTTTCTGTCATGGTTGTGGGCTTTGTGAACGCAGGGTTGATGTCGCTCAGCCAGGCAATGGGTGTGCTGATGGGCGCTACCATCGGTACCACTGTTACCAGCCTGATTCTGTCATTCAGCATTTCTCAATATGCACCACTCTTTATCTTTATCGGTGCATTTCTTGTGGTTCTGAGTAAAAAAAACAATACAAAATATGCCGGTCAGATTATCGCCGGTTTCGGTATTCTGTTCTTTGGCATGACCACCATGAGTTCTAACCTGAAGCCGCTTGCTTCTTCTCAATTCTTTGAGCAGCTTATTACTTCTATCAGTAATCCGCTGCTTGGTGTGCTGTTCGGCGTTCTGTTCGCTGCACTGATTCAAAGCTCTTCGGCGGCGGTCGGTATTCTGCAGGCTCTCGGTGCGGCAGGCGCTTTGCTGCTGCCCCAGTCGGTTTATATCATCTACGGTATCCATATCGGCGCCTGTTTTACATCTATTCTGTCCTCTCTCGGCGCTACCAAGGACGCTAAAAGAACTTCTCTTTCGTATGTACTTTTCACTATTTTCGGCGCCAGTATCCTTACGCTGCTGACTCTGTTTACCCCCTTTACTTCGTTTGTTCAGGGACTGACGGATAATATTGCACTTCAAATCTCTCTTGTACATATTATATCGACTATTGTGTCTACCTTGCTGCTGCTTCCCTGTGTGAACCTTATTACAAAGCTGAGCTGCCTGATTATCCGGGGCAGAGAGGAAGAGGAAAAAGAGGCTTGCCGTCTGAAATATGTAGACGAGCGGCTGCTTAAAACGCCGCCGATTGCCGTTAATCAGGTTTCTAAGGAAATTGAACGCATGGGCAAGCTTTCTAACAGGAACTATCAGATGTCTATGGAAGCGCTTCTGCAAAAAGACGATAAGAGTATTCCTAAGGTTTCCGAAAATGAAGAAGTGATTGACTATCTTAACCACAGCATTACTTCTTATCTGGTTCAGATTAACGGTTTGCCTCTGGAAGACCACGATCTGCTGAAAATCGGTTCGTTTTATCACGTTGTCAGTGATATGGAGCGTATCGGTGACCATGCAGAAAATATTTGCGAGATTGCTTCCCGTATCATTGAAAACAACGAATCCTTCAGCGAAAAAGCATTGCAGGAGATCAGGGATCTGAACGAACTGGTTGAAAGCGTTATTATGGATTCGCTGGATCTGTTCTTCGGAAGATCTCAGGATCCGCTGCTTCTGGAAAAAATCAGCAATACCGAACAGGAAATTGACGATAAAACTGAAAAATACAAGGATAATCATGTGGAGAGACTCAGCAAGGGCGAGTGCAGCGCTGCCATCGGTACGCTGTTTATGGAGTTGCTGACCAACCTTGAGCGTATTGCCGACCACAGCACCAACATTGCCTTTGCACTTTCACCAACAAGATAATTACCAGAAATGGGGTTGTGCCGTATGATGAACAATCATCATCATTCCATCACCACTCTGCCTGTAAAAGCTGCCGTCAGTTTTTTTCTGACGGTACTTTTGGTATTGGCAGCGTTTTTTTGCTATTGTCCTTCTGCCACCGCTTATGAAACAGAAGGTGAGTTTTCTTTTATCATTGATGCCGATACGGATACGGCATATATTGTTGACTACAACGGCTCTGAAGAACAGGTGAAGATTCCCTTGGATTTAGGCGGCAAGTCTGTGGTAGGAATCGCTGATCACGCCTTTGAGCATCATTCGGAGATTGTTTCTGTGATATTCCATCAGAACATCATGTCGATCGGGGAATATGCTTTTTTTGATTGTGACAGACTGAAATCAGTCAATCTTCCGCCGTTTCTGTCAGCAGTGCCGGCCTATGCTTTTGCGGATTGCAACGCACTGTCTGTTGTGGGAATCGGTGAGCATACTGACATGATCCATTCGCACGCTTTTTCCGACTGCGACAATCTGCAAAAGGTCTCTTTACCTGAATTCATTGCTGTCGGCAATGGCGCTTTCAGCGGCTGTGCGTCTTTGACAGACATTTATTACTGCGGAACGGAAGAACAATGGCTCCATGAGGTTGATGTGGATCTGGTGAATGCCAACGAAGAGCTGCAGCAGGCAAGGGTGACAGTCAACGCCTTCAGCAGTGATCCCGAAAAACCCGCTTATGTGATCGGCGGAAAAACTGACCATACCTCTATTGAGTATTATGACGATTCTTTGCCGGCATACAGAGATACGGTATCTTACAGCAAAGTGGATACCAGTATTGTCAGAATAGAAAACAGTTCCGTATCATGGACAGTTATTCTCAACGTGGCAGTGGGAATTGTGGCTATCGTAATCATACTGATTATTGTGATAAAAACAAGAAATATGAAAAAAACGAAATAGAAACGAGCATTTCCGAAACATCAATCTGTAACAGACGCCGAGGGCCGCAGGAAATCCAAGCGAGTTTGTTGGAGCTTAACTCCTTGTAAAAAATGACTGGCAGTGAAAAAGACCTGCGATGAAAAAAATCGGCAATGAAAAAGACCGGCGACGAACAAGACCTGCGGCGCAGTTTTTTACTGCATGGGAACAGCATTGAAGACATCAGAAATTTTATACCATGTCGGAAAATTGACAGCACCTGTCAGCGGCAGCCCAAAGACTTCCTGAAACGTACGGACGCTTTGGGCTGTTTTTTCACCGTAAATGCCGTCAACGCTGAGCCGTTGTATCAGCGGATAATTGCGTGAGATTGCATTGAGCTGACGTTGTATGATCCGGACGTTTTCACCCCTTGAACCTACTTGCAGCACTCCCGGAAAAGAAACAGGAATTCCCTGTACCTTTTTTGCTTCCTTCAGCACAATATCGGAGCCGTAGTAATACCGCAGAATCTGAATGGCAGAATATCCCTGACGGGCAAGATCGTTAGAGCCCCACTGACTCAGCCAACCTTCCCGCCGGACTCGTCTGCCGTCACTGTATTGTGTGAACAGAGGCTGGCTGATGTCTGATCTTGAGATATACAGGTTAAAAATTTCATCGGTTACATCGGCAATTTCCTGAAAGATGTTTCTGCCGTAGGTAAACGCCTGATCATAAGCAGTAGAGTTGGTGATGGTAAAGTCGTAACCCTTACTGCGGTACCATTCAGTATATACACGACTGAGTGTGAAGGAGATGATGGCCAGTATGTTGGCTTTCAGCGCTTCTTTGTTCCAGCTTGGATAGATTTCGCTGCTGGCAACATTGTTGATATAGTCCTTGAAGCGTACCGTGTAATCTGCGGCGCTGCTGTCGCCGGGTACGCCGTCGTGAACGACAATATATTCCGGAATAACTGGTTCCGGCAGTACCGCCAGATTTCCTGCAAAGGGCAGTTTTTTGATTTCGGATTCCGGAATCTTCGGCGGGAAGCTGCCCCACAGCGTAGGATACGGTATGGTGACAGATTCTTCTGCCGTTGTCAGAAAGATGTTCTGTACAGCCGTTGTGCCGCTGTAAATCTGTACGTTATTCACGGCAATATCTTCAAAGCCCTCCGCTTCGGTGCGAATATCATACTGTGAAAACGGCCGTGGCATTTCGTTATCCTGAGAATAAGCTTCCGGCGGTGATGACAGTCGTATCGGCGGCAGTTGACCTTCACTGTCGCTGGTCAGTCGGGTAATGACTTCGCCGCTGTCTGTTTCTGACACCGTTACACTGATGTCTTTGGCAGGAGAACCGATGTTTCGAAAATACGTGTTGATCTGCAGCAATCCGAAGTTGCCGGATTGTTCCATGTCGGAAGAATTACCGTTTGCCATAAAAAATCCTCCATATACTACAGCGGTTGAGCTGCTGTTTTTTTAAGCATGAAAGGTTTCATATTATCAATCAAGCAATTGCCTTGTGCGAAACATTTTGGAATCGAGTATCCAATTTGTAAAATTGAAAAAGACTGCGACCAATGATTTCAAAAACCATAGAATCCAAAAAAGCAGTGGGGTCATTTGATCGCATGATGCGATTACCAAATCTCTCGCTGAAATAGAGGCAGGGCGCCGGTGTGTGCTGCACTTTGTCAAAGACGGGTGCAGGAAACTGGTTCCCTGCCGAGGGGTCCCGGTGGCGAGGAGCCCCCGGGTAGGGCTCGGGGCAAAGCCCTGATCGCAAAAGCGGTGTTAAACAGGACCGTTTCTCAGAGGAGTGGTTTCTCTGAGGGTGAGGAAGGTGTTGTACAGATTCATTTTGCCGTAGCCCCATTTGTTGTTGGGGTAGGGAATACCGGGGTCACGGGTGCAGCCGCTGATGAGAAGATTCCGGATCAGATCACCGTTGATGGTGGGCATATTGTTTTGCACGATTCCCCATTCCATCAAAAGTGCCGCTGCGCCGGCTGTGATGGCGGCGGCAGCACTGGTGCCTGTCATGGTGCCGAATCCTGTGGGATAAATACCTCTGACACCTACCCCTACGGCAGTGAAATCCGGTGCTGTCCGAGGCATTCTGGTGGGACCCCATGAAGATGAAACAGAAAGACTGCCGTCATCACCGTTATAGGCGCCGCAGGTGATTGACCGCATGGCAGCAGCAGGGTAAACGATGGTGTATTCGGGCACAGGCTTGAGAAACTCTACTTCTTCACACACCTGTCCGGTGATGGGCAGCCATGCAAAATAGGAGCCGTCAATTACTGAATCACCGTAAATGACAATGTCCCAGATGCCTTCGGTGGCTTTGTCCAGACCGATAATGATATTGTTGTTAATGTCCTTGAAATATCGGATATATACTTGTGTTTCTTCTAAAATCAGTTTTTCACTGTATTCCAGACCTGACTTGAATGGTAATCTCGGTATCACCTCTCCCGTAGGGCTTACGACGCCGACGGATACTTTGTCAAAAGCCGGTCCAAAAATGATGACGGAAAAGGAAGCCCCCTGTTTTCCTACCTTGATGCTGATGTTCTCTGTAACATTCGAACCGCCCAGTCTGCCTTGGGTATGGTGGGCAGCGTTGGATTCGTTGCCTGCCGCGGTGACAAAAGCGATACCTGCCCGCTGTGATACAAACGATATATAATCCTCAAACAGCGTGCTGCCGTCGTGAGCGCTGGTGTTAGAACCCATGCCGATACAGATTACAGCCGGTTTGTTGTATGCAATGGCCTTGTCTAAGATATACTTAATGCCCAGCAGATAATCGGAAGATTCGTACAGATTCGGATTATCCGGTGACAGCAGATAGCGGCGGATATAAAAATTCCTTGCCCTGCGCAGCTTGACGGCAATGATTTCTGCTCTCGGAGCGGCGCCGATATAATTGCCGGTATCAGCTGCGGCAGCTACTGATGCCAGAAATGTGCCGTGACCGTCTTCGTCAGTCTGCGGTACGACCGACAGGGGAGATGTGTTTTCTAAGGCACGGTTGATTTCTTCATTATTATAGTCGGAGCCAAAGTACAGTCCGCTGCTTCGGTTGCCGTCAATGGTCTGATCCCAGATATTCAGTATTTTGCTGCTGCCGTCTTCAAACCGGAAGATGTCTTTTGTATAGTCGATACCGGTGTCAACCAGACCGATAATTACACCCTGTCCCGACAGATTGAGAAACGGCTGGTTGAGAACCTGTGTGATACCGCTTCTGTCGTTGCCCACACTGTCCAGCGGCGACATGATTTTCGGATAAAACGACAAAAAGTCACTTCCTAAGTCCATCAGCAGACCCTGAACGTATTTTTCGTTCGTATAGACAATGATATAATTATTGGCAAGTTCTGTGCCAAAGTGCAGGTATGGTTTGTCTTTGGCATATTCCTGAAACCGTGGTGTATTGATGACCTGAAAATCCACCGTTGTCGGCAGTTTGACATATTCCTCCAGTGGCAGCAAATCTTCTTCTTCCATCACAATGCCCCCTTATGAAAAGTTTTGTCCTTCGGTATAGCGGATTAACGCTTCCAGACTTTGCCGCAGGCACAGCCTGCCGTATCCGAAGGTAGGGTTCGGATATTGCATACCGGTGTTTCTGGCGGCGCCGAGACGCAAAAAAGCCCGAAGCCGTTCGCCGTAAAAGAAAGGAGCGTTTTTATTGACAATTGCCCACTCCATCAACAGCAGTGCTGCTCCTGTTACAAAGGGAGCTGCAAAGCTTGTGCCGGTAAAGGTGTCATAACCGCCGCCGGCCTGCGGCGCCGTGATATTGACTGCCGGTGCTGCAACATCCGGCAGAATGCCGGTTCCGTTGAGGCTGCCTGTTCCCGAAAACGGTGCGATACTGCCCAGACGATCGTTATAGCCTGCCACCCGTATAACCTTTTCGGCTGTAGAGGGCAGTGTCAGGGTGTTTTGAAAAGTCGGTTCGGAGAAATAGGTCTTGGCAGTAACTTCTTCTACGGTTGGCAGCCACAGGTTAAAGCTTCCGTCGACGATAGTTCCGGGAATCAGCCGGAGTGTCCATGCGCCTGAATTGATAGTGCCGGTTTCCGCCCGGACGTCTATGAATATTTCCTGATCGGCAGAATATCTGGTTGGCTGACCGTAGAGTATGGTAATGCGAAGATTCCCCAGCAACACCTGTTTGCGCTGGTTTTCAATATTAACAACGCCTGTTGACACACCGTTAGGCAGAATCAGTTCTACTGCGTAATTGTCCGCAAAGTTTTTCCACAGGGTCAGATAAAACCGCTCAATACCGGAAGCGGTGAAGAAGGACACTTCTTTGACCTGACTGGCGCTGATATTGCCGGTATAATGATGTCCTGCTGATCCCTCATTGCCGGTAGGCGTTACAATAACGAGCTTCCATTCTTCTGCCATATCCGTCAGAAATTCTTCGAACAGAGATCTGCCGTTATGTGCGCCGTTATTCATGCCAAAGCTCAGATTAACAGCGGCAGGTTTGCTATATAAACGAGCTTTGTCAATGACATATCTGACGGCACGCATAATATCCGTACTAAGGGCAAAGCCGTCGCCGCTTCTGTTACCCACTTTTACCACAATCAGATCGGCCAGTGGCGCAACGCCTGTGTTTTGTCCTCCAGAGGCGTTGCCGTTGCCTGCCGCAATGCCTGCTACAGCTGTTCCGTGACCGATATAATCTCTTGTAGGAATAAAAGAGAGCGGATTGTTGCTTAGAAGAGCATTGTTGATTTCCTCACGGGTGTATTCACTTCCCTCATAGAACCCATCAGGTGGCGTTCCTTCAATGGTCTGATCCCACAGAGAGAGGATACGGGTTGTACCGTCCTCGTTGCGGAAATCAAAATGGGTATAATCAATTCCGGAGTCGATAACAGCGGCAATCGTACCACGTCCCCGAAGATCATATCCACCCTGCTGTTGTACACTGCTGATACAGCTCGAAGAGAGCTGATAACTGATATTGATAAACAATTGTTTCGATACTTCAATATCTTCTACTTCTGTAAAAGCATACAATTCTCTTAATCGTTTTTCGTCGATAGTGACGATAGCATAGTGACAGGACAGTATTTCCGCTGTTCCGCCCAGCACTTCCGCTGTCCTGAAAATATCTCCGTTATATTTGACAATCACTTCCATTATAATCGCCTCCTCATTTCTCATAGTCAGGGTTTCGCCCCGAACCCTACCCGGGGGCTCCTCGCCCCCGTCCCCTTCGGCAGGGAACCGATTCCCTGCACCCTTCGGTCAGGGCTTCGCCCCGAACCCTACCCAGGGCTCCTCGCCCCCGGGACCCCTCGGCAGGGAACCGGTTCCCTGCACCCGTTTTTTGGCTCTATTATTTGTTGACTGATACTGATGATTGATGCAGATTAGTTATATTGTATGCTGCTCCAAAAGCTTTCACTCTGATCAGGGGGGAATTTCAGGACGCTGTTGATGTGAGGTATCACATCAGAACGATATGAGGTCATGATAAATGAAAAGAATTTATTGGAATAGATGATAGTAAAAAAACGATGTTGTGTATTATTCATGCCGACAGTAAAAAATAGGTTTCAACTATGATTATGCAGGGAATGATTGAAATATGCAAAACGCCTGTCCGTGTTTGTGGGACAGGCGTTAGTGTTGTTGAATGGTTGAGGGGGAATGTTACTGTGCTGTTTCTTCCGATGAAGCAGTTACGGCAAATCCCGGATCGGCGAGCTGCTGTGGGACAACACGGCAGGTGCGTTGATGGTGAATGGTTGAAGTGATGATGTGTTTGATGAAATAACTGTCTGATAAAAGCAAAACGCCTGTCCGTGTTTGTCGGACAGGCGTTAGTGTTGATGAATGGCTGAGGGGGAATGTTACTGTGCTGTTTCTTCCGATGAAGCAGTTACGGCAATCCCCAGATCGGTGAGCTGCTGTGGATCGACACCTGCAGGAGCGTTAGTCATTGGCTCGCTGGCGTTCTGGACTTTTGGGAACAGGACAACATCACGCAGAGTAGGTGCGCCCAGCATCTGCATAACAAGACGGTCAAGTCCGATACCCATGCCGCCGTGCGGCGGAGCGCCGTATTTGAAGGCATCCATCAGGAAACCGAATTTTGTATAGGCTTCTTCGTCAGAAAGACCCAGCATAGAGAACATTTTTTTCTGCAGCTCCGGGTTGGTGATACGAATAGAACCCGAAGAAAGTTCTGTGCCGTTGAGTACCATATCATAAGCCTTGGCATAAACCTCGCCTTTGTTGCCGTCCAGCTTATCCATACAGTCGTCCGTAGGAGAAGTGAAGGGGTGATGCATAGCAATCCATTCGCCGCTTTCTTTGTCAAACTCAAAGAACGGGAATTTGACAACCCACAGGAAGTTATAACCCTGAGGAATAATGTTCATTCTCTTGGCGCACTCTGTACGCAGCGCACCAAGTGTAGAGAGAACGAGATTGGTATCGGTGTCGGCGATGATCAGTACAACGTCGCCTTTTTCTGCGCCTGCTTTTTGGAGTATAGCCTGCATCTCATCCTCACTCATGAATTTTGCAAAGCTGGAGGAAATGCCGTCGTCTGTCATACGAATCCACGCAAGACCTTTCGCACCCATACCACGGACAAACTCGGTCAGCTTGTCAACTTCCTTGCGGGTGTAAGTCTTAACGGCATTTTTAACGGTAATGCCCCGAACGGAGCCGCCGCCGGCAAGGGCGCTTTTGAATACGGCAAATTCGGAAGTGTTCACCTCATCGCTGATGTTGAATATTTCCATGGCATATCTTGTATCAGGTTTATCCGAGCCAAAGCGCTCCATTACCTCGTTGTAAGTATAGCGAGGGAAGGGCGTGGGGATATCGGTGTCGAGAACCTCTTTGAACAGCCGTTTGATATACCTCTCACCCAAATCAAGAATATCTTCCATATCGACAAAGGACATTTCAAGATCGATTTGTGTAAATTCCGGCTGTCTGTCTGCACGGAGATCCTCGTCACGGAAGCAGCGTGCAATCTGCATATATCTGTCAAAGCCGGCAACCATGCAAAGCTGCTTATACATCTGCGGTGACTGAGGCAGAGCGTAGAAGGAGCCTTTATGAATACGGGACGGAACCAGAAAATCTCTGGCGCCCTCGGGAGTGGATTTGATCAGCATCGGAGTTTCCAGCTCGATAAAACCGTTTTCATCAAAGAAATCACGGGTAACCTTAGCAACCTTGTGGCGCAGCAGCAGGTTTTTCTGCAATTCGGGACGCCGCAGGTCAAGGTAGCGATACTTCAGTCTTGTCAGCTCGGCTGTAGGACAGTTGTCAATAATTTCAAAGGGCGGCGTTTCGCTTTCGGAGAGAATGCGAAGTTCCTTTACCTCAATTTCAATATCGCCTGTAGGGATATCCTTGTTTTTTGAGCTGCGTTCTCTGACAATGCCTCTTGCCGCAAGGACATATTCCGAACGAACGGAAAACGCTTTGTCAAAAACAGTTCTGTCGGTACTGTCATCGAAAGCAAGCTGTATAATTCCGGTTCTGTCACGAAGGTCGATAAAGATAAGCTGTCCCAGATCTCTCTGACGCTGTGTCCAGCCGCATACAACAACCTCTTTGCCGATATCCTCACTGCGAAGCGTGCCGCAATAGTCTGTACGCTTTAAGCCTGTTAAAAATTCTGCCATTTCTGATCCTTCCTTTTATATTTTGGTTGATACAATCGGTTTTGTGTACCGAAGCTTATTTCATAGAATCAAGAGTTTCCAAAAGCTGAGAATTACTGCTTTCTACATAAGCGGTGAAAAAAGCGTTAAAGAAGCCTTCGTCCAGCGGAACCCGGGTTTCTGCTTTTGTTTCCATATTCTTAAGAACGGCACAGTTGTTTTCCAGCTCGCTGTCGCCGATAACCATACTGAAACGGGCGTTGATTTTGTTGGCATACTTCATCTGTGCTTTCAGTGTTCTGCCGACAATATCCCCTTCCGCAATCAGTGAAGCATTTCTGACGCCTTCGATGATGGAAAAAGCTTTCTTTTTTGCATTTTCTCCCAGTCCGATGACAAACAGGTCGCAGTCTGCCGGCTTTGGAATATCAATGTTCTGTTTTTCCAGCAGCAGGAGCAGCCGTTCCATACCCATGCCGAAGCCGAGAGAAGGCGTATGCTGACCGCCCAGTTCTTCAATCAGTCCGTCATATCGTCCGCCGCCGCAGATGGTGCCGATTTCGGGAGTAACAAACTCAAAGACAGTCTTTGTGTAGTAATCCAGACCTCTGACGATAGAGGGATTGACACGATACTTGATTTTTGCGGCACTCAGACAGCCCTTCACTTCCTCAAAATGCGAATGACAATCCTCACACAAAAAGTCCAGCACCTTTGGAGCGCCTGCTGCTATGGCAGAGCAGACAGGACTTTTGCAGTCCAGGATTCTCATGGGATTTCTGGTCAGTCTTGAGCGGCAGGTATCGCACAGCTCGCTTTCGTGACTGCTGAAATACTCCTTCAGTGCAGTGGTGTATTTCGGGCGGCATTCCGGACAGCCGATAGAATTGATTTCCAGTGAGATATTCTGCACACCCAGCCTGTCAAAAACAGAGTGTGCTGCACACATCACTTCAGCGTCGGCATAAGGTGAAGCTGCGCCGTATACCTCCATGCCAAACTGATGAAATTCTCTTTGTCTGCCGTAGTTTTTCTTTTCATAGCGGTAGCAGGCAGTCAGATAATAGGCTTTGATGGGATATCCGTCATTATACAGACCGTGTTCCAGCATCGCCCTGGCTGCACCTGCGGTGCCTTCCGGCTTGAGAGATAGGGAGTCGCCGCCCTTGGTAGTAAAGGTATACATTTCTTTCTGTACGATGTCTGTCGTATCTCCGACAGAACGGTTAAACAGCTCCGTATGTTCAAAAACAGGGGTGCGGATTTCTTTGAAACCGTAAGCCTTTGCCTGAGCACGCATGATATCTTCAATAAACTGCCATTTATAAACCTCTGCAGGGAGAATATCCTCTGCGCCGTAAACTCTTTTTGTAATAAGGTCCATAATTTCGCCTCCAAATGATTTTATCTCGTTTTCTTATTATACAATGATTTTACTCTTTAGGCAACACCAATCGGAAATTTTTCCCCGGTTCCTTGCGTTCGGGTTGATGTTGTATGTTCTTTTGAGAGAATCAGAACATAAAAAAGGGGGTTTTGCTGCGAAGCGGCAGCCGATTCAAACTGTTACTGAAGTATTGGCTCAGACATTCCTGTGAGTATTGACGACAGGTTCAGCAGCTAAAGGTGATTATGGAATGATGATCACAGCAAGACACACTTTGTAAGATGCAGCCGCATAGCAAGTGAAAAAGGAGAAATGATAAAGGCAGGACGTAATGACTTCAAGAGTTAAAGGATGATTTGATTCTATATAGAGCTTTTGCCGAAGCATGATATTTCCGTCATCGGCAGAACTGCGGCATCGTTTGGATAAAGCGGCAAAAAAATACCGCCCGGCTTTTGTCAAAGGCGGGCAGTTGCTGAGCATCGTTAAGGATTAATTTTTTATTGCGGGTCGAGATAGGCTTCAAAATATTCCTGAGCTTCAACTTTTTCGTTGTCGGTAAAGCCGGAGGACAGAAAATCACAGTAATCTTCGGTACCGTAGTCACTTCTGCCGAGGCTGCCGTCCGACAGAATATAGTCGGTATCTTTCTGCTTGGCATTCTTTTTCTTTTTCATCATAAAACACCGTCCCTTCAATTGATAGTATCGGCAGGACGGCGATGATTTATGAATTATTTTTTCTGAATCACACCATTTTTTCAAGATCATTCAGATCAAACGGTGTCTGCTGATAAACGTAATAGTTCAGCCAGTTGGAAAACAGAATAGTAGCGTAGCTTCGCCATGTAAGCGCAGGCAATGCACGGGGATCGTTACCGGGGAAATAGTTGTAAGGAAGCTGGGGCTTCAGTCCTTTGTTACAGTCACGAAAATACTCGTTGGCAAGGGTATTGCGGTCATATTCTGCGTGACCGAATACAAAAAACTGTCTGCCGTTTTTCCGTGCGACAATAGCTACTCCGGCAATATTGGAGGAAGCCAGTATTTCCAGTTCGGGATGTGTTCTTACATCAGAGCGGTGGATACCCGTATATCGTGAATGCGGCAGCAGAATTTTATCATCAAAGCCTCTCATCAGCGGATGAAAAATATCCATTACACGGTGAACGTACACGCCGGACAGCTTTTCGTCCAGCTCATATTTAGGAACGCCGTAATGGTAGTAAATACCTGCCTGAGCGCCCCAGCAGATGTGCATAGTGCTGTAGACGTGGCGTTTTGACCATTCCATAATTCTGCAAAGCTCGTCCCAGTAATCCACTTGTTCAAATTCCATTTTTTCTACAGGTGCGCCTGTAATGATCATGCCGTCAAAATACTCATGGCGGATATCCTCAAAGGTTTTATAAAACTTTGTCAAGTGTTCCTGAGATGTATTTTTTGATACATGGCTTGCCATCTGGAGCAGTTCAATGTCTACCTGAAGAGGAGAGTTGCCCAGCAGCCGCAAAAGTTGTGTTTCGGTTTCGATTTTATTGGGCATCAGATTGACAATTACAATTTTCAGCGGTCGTATATCCTGCGACACAGCTCTTTCGCTGGTCATATAAAAAATGTTTTCCGATTCAAGCGTTTTCAGAGCAGGCAGCCCGCTCTGTACATTAATTGGCATTTATCCTCACTTCTCCTTATTTCCTTACTTTTCATAACCCCCAGTATACCACACATCTTTCTCTTTTGCAAGGTGCGGTGCGTGACCGGCGGAGTGCCTCCGCTGTCAAGTCCGCCCTCGTTCGCTTACGCTCACTCACTTATTGAAAATATGTATCTTCTATTCCGCAGGCATTCGGCACGGGCAGCGGCAATCAGTCGCTGCCATTTACGCTTTCCGCCGTCGCAACCCCAAAGGGCTGCTTGTGGCTGTTTTTTCTGAAAGTGCATATTCAGTTTACGCACTCACTTCACTGTGCCTGATTTTGTGCAAGTAATGTTTTTTTGAATACTACCTGACCGCACAGGAAGATTGAAGAAGTTCTCGATATACTTCAATAACCGGACAAATGAAAAGTTTCGCACAAGCCTTTTCAAGGCGAGAAAGATTGTGAAGAAATTTGAAACCCTTTGCAACCCGATGATGAAAAATATATTGCGCAGGGCAATGATGAAAGGAGGGGGAGATACAGACGTAAAGACAAGCTTGCAGATGATGGATGCTGTACTTTGTTGTATGGTGCTGACGAAGGTATCGGATTATTTTTTTCGTTTAACGGGTGGAGCGTCATTTGGCAGAGGATACTCCTGCTTCAGGCGGGAACGGTACAGTTCGTTTTGCTGACGGAGTTTTTTGTTTTCCAGACGAAGTTTTTCGTTGATATCCTGCTGCTTATTGATTTCTTCCAGATATCCCACAAGCTGGTGGCGCAGTTCGTTTGTGCCGGATTCGTTTTTTTGCAGAGAATCGCAGCAATTCAAAGCTGTCAGAATAGCGGCAGCGGTTACAGAGGTTTTATTACCCTGACAAATCTCTTTGATACTGGCGTCTACCTTTGCGGCAAGACGCTTGGAATAAGCTTCGTCCTCAGAAGAAAGAACAGTAAACACATTGTCTGCGATAACAAGCCGGATTCTTTTTTTATTTTGCTTCTCCATAGAGTTCACCCCGGAATATTCAAGCTGATGGTTTGTTTTTTATTATAGTATATTTTTGCGTTTTAGAAAAGTAATTATTTGCGATTTTTGTTCTTTTTTTCGAAAAAATGTCTTTGTTTGGCAAAAAAGGAGATTTCAGGAAAACTTTATCACTTGATGTGTGATAATTGCTGCGGATTTGGGGCATTATTTTCATTTTTCGGTTGAAATTTATCAGGAGATGGGTTATAATAGAATCTGAATTGTTAAAGCTCATAGAGAGTTAGCGTTCTTTTATGAAAAGAGAGGGGAATTATTCCATGTCTAAGTCAAAACTGACGCCCAGCGAGGCAAGAGAGCTGATTGTTGCAAAGCTTTCTCACAACTTTGGCGTAACACCTGCTGATGCGACCGACGAGCATTATTATAAAGCGGTGGCGCTGGTGCTTCGTGATATTATGCGTGTTCAGCAGAAGAAGTTTGCTGCCGCTGCTTTGAAAGAAAAATCAAAAACCGTTTATTATCTTTGTATGGAGTTTCTGATGGGGCGCTCCCTGAAGAACAATCTGTATAATCTCGGTCTTGAAGAAACAATGACAAAGGCTCTTAAAGGGCTTGATATAAAGATCGAAAATATTTATGAGTGTGAGCCTGACGCCGGCCTTGGCAACGGCGGTCTTGGCAGACTGGCTGCTTGTTTCCTTGACGGCCTTGCTACACAGAATTATGCCGCTATGGGTTATTCTCTGCGGTATGAATACGGTATTTTCCGTCAGAAGTTAGTAGACGGCTGGCAGACAGAGCTGCCTGATTTCTGGCTTCCCGGTGGTTCTATCTGGCTGCAGCCTCATCCCGAAAAATCTATTCCGATTTATTTTGATGGTCATATCAAAGAGACCTGGGACGGTGAGCATCATTCCATCGAGCTGGAAAATCCCACCAAGGTTATTGCTACTCCTTATGATATGCTGGTACCGGGTGACGGCGGTAAAGGAATCAACCGCCTGAGATTGTGGGCGGCATCTTCCGATATTTTTGATATGAAAGCATTCAACTCCGGTGATTATATCAGAGCGATGGAGCAGAAGGCAATGGCAGAAAGCATTACCAGAGTGCTGTATCCGGAAGATAACCATTCCGAGGGCAAGGGCCTGCGTCTTCGTCAGCAGTATTTTCTTGTTTCTGCAACCATTCAGGATATTATCCAGCGCCATCTGAGAAATTACAATACGCTGGACAATCTTCCCGATGTTGTTGCCATTCATCTGAATGATACGCACCCTGTTCTGGCTATTCCCGAATTGATGCGTATTATGCTGGACGAGTGCGGCTATGACTGGGACAAGTCATGGGACATTGTTACCAGAACAATTGCATACACCAACCACACCGTTATGAGCGAGGCGCTGGAATGCTGGCAGGTAGATATGTTTGCTTCCCGTCTGCCCAGAATCTATCAGATAGTGGAAGAAATTAACAGACGTTTCTGCGAAAAAATGCACGCTGCGGGTGTTGATGGCTGGAAGATCGGCAGAATGGCTGTAATCAATGACGGTATTGTAAAAATGGCTAACCTTGCCGTGATAGCTTCTCATTCCGTCAACGGTGTTTCCAAGCTGCACAGTGAAATTCTGAAGGATTCTGTATTTAACGATTTCTATACCATTACACCTGAAAAGTTCAAGAATGTAACAAACGGTATTGCTCACAGAAGATGGCTCAATCAGTCCAACCCCGGTCTGGCAGGTTTGATTACCGACCTGATCGGCGATGAATTCAAAAAGGACGCCAATGCTCTTGAAGGACTGATCACTTATAAAAACGACGCTGCCGTACTGGAAAAGTTGGCTGCCATCAAAAAGCAGAATAAAGAGCGCATGGCTCGTTACATCAAAGAAAACAACGGTGTGATTGTAGACACCGATTCTATCTTTGACGTTCAGGTTAAACGTCTGCATGAATACAAGCGTCAGCTTCTGAATGCGCTGCATATTTACAGCACCTATCAGTGGCTCAGAGAAAACCCTGACGCCGACTATGTTCCCAAGACCTATATTTTCGGTGCCAAGGCTGCCCCGGGTTACTACTTTGCTAAGCAGATTATTCAGTTTATCGTTGCCCTTGCCAACAAGATTAACAACGATCCCCGTGTGAACAAAAAGCTGAAGGTCGTTTACTTAGAGGACTACCGTGTATCTGTTGCAGAAAAACTGATTCCTGCTGCTGAAATCAGCGAACAGATCTCTCTGGCAGGTACAGAGGCTTCCGGTACCAGCAACATGAAGTTTATGATTAACGGTGCGATCACCCTCGGCACACTGGACGGCGCCAATGTAGAGATTCATGATGTTGTCGGCGATGACAATGCGCTGATCTTCGGTATGACAACACCTGAGGTTAATCAGCTTCTCAAGCAGGGCTACAATCCCTCTGTTCCGTATAACAACAACCACATTATCCGCAGGGCTGTTGACGGAATCCGTTCTGAGTTCGGCCCGCAGTTTGAGGATATCTTTGTGTCCCTTTCCACCAAGGATCCCTACATGGTACTGGCTGACTTTGCCGATTATTCCTTTATTCAGCAGAAGGCTTCCAAGCTTTACCTTGATACACAGACATGGAACAGAATGTCACTGGTCAACATCGCCAAGGCAGGCCGTTTTGCTGCTGACCGTTCTATCCGTGATTATGCCGAAACTATCTGGGGCTGCAAGCCTGTAAAACTCTGATAACGGCACTAATCTGCTGTTCGGGCGCTTTGGTTTTCCGGCGCTATTCCATACTGAGAATGATGTATATACTCCCCGGCCACTGCATAAAAAAGCTGTGGTCGGGGAGTTTTTTATCAAAAGCTATATTTGTGAATAATATGTAAAATTTTCTCAACACTGTTGAAATATCAGGTAATATATGCTACTATTAAAATAACAAATCAGTAAAGAAGGTGTTGGGTGTTAATTGTGATTTAGAGTCAGTTTTAAGAACAGGCACAGTATGATTATTTGAAAAGTAGGCATTTTCATTGAAAAAAAGAAAACTCAGAAAACCGCTCGCCTTACTGCTGATGACGGTAATGCTCTGTATGCAGAGTACCACTATCCACGCTGTCGGTACCACTTTCATATACATGAGGTGACAACTATGAAGAATAAACTGTTTATATACTTGACAATTTGCTTGGTCGGAGCTTTGTCGCTTGCGTCTTGTACCAGCCATTCAAATCAAAGCGTCGAGGCAGAAAGTGCTTCATCGGAATCTTCGGAAGAGATAAAGATAAAAGAGGCGGAACAATCGAGCCGGACTGAAACGGAAGACGTATTAACCTTGGAAAAAGTGAGAAAGATTGTCAGTGATTCTGAAACCATGCAGGATAAGGAAAAAGGCAGACTTGCTTACATTCTCGATCAGCTTCAGGCTATACAAAAATGTGAGTATGTGAAAATGCCGAATTATTTTACAAAACGAGTATATCATTTATATGACAGTTCAGGTATTACAACCGATACTATTGAACTTGAGTTTGAAGGCACTGTAGGAGAACATCGAAGAGGAAGTTTGTTTTACGTGAATTATAATGATAAAGGGATAAGATTCAAGGAAGAGGTGCTTTTTAATTCCACCATAGAAGTCAGAAAAGGACTGACGCTTGAAAAAGTAAGGGAGATTGTTAAACAGTCCGAAACAGAAGAAGCGATTCAGGAATACAGATATCAAGCTAAGTATGTTTTCGAGAAGCTGCTGGAAATTGAAAATGAACCGGGGGTTCAGAGCTACGATCATGAAACTTACATAACCTTTATTTTAGAATCTGATTCAATGACAGAAACCCCACTGATTGCTTATAAGGAGCCATTCAAATCTAATTTGGCGGATCCGTATGACGGAGATACGGTTTTGTATTATGAAACAATAGACGCACATCATAACATTTTGACAAGAGAGCTTTTTTACGAGTCTAAGAAAGACTAAGTCATAGTCAAATTGTCCCCGACAACTGCACGACAATGTGGCGGTCGGGGATGCCAGAAAGAAATGATGATATTGTAATTTCCTAAAGGAACGGTGATTGTTATGAAAAAAAAGAGCTTAGTTTATTTGATAATATGCTTAATTGGAGCAATGATACTTGTTTCCTGCAGTAATAGTCCAAAGCCCGGGAATGACAACGAAGAATCAGACGCAACTGCTTCAGACATCAACATTAAGGTGAGTGAAGAATCTCACGAAGAAAAAATTGATAATGCGTTAACATTGGAACAGGCAAAGCAGATCGTCAATGATTCCGAGACTGCAAAAGATGATAAGGGCGGCAGACTTTCATATATTATCAGTCAGTTCGTCAAGGTACAGCAAAACAAGCCTGTAGAGGGTACAAATGGTTTGATGAAAGATGTCTTTTATTTGTACGATGATTCCGGTAAAACAAATGACAGAATTGAAATTGAAAGAAGAGGAAGTAACGGGACAGAAAGATTTGGCTCTGTGTTTTATGTCAAGTATGACGACAACGGTACGATGCTGAGTGAGGAGGTACTTTATAATACGGATATTGATGCCGCTAATGGACTAACACTTGACAAGGTAATGGAGATTGTAAAACAATCTGAAACAGAAGAAGTAAAACAAAAGTATGCATCGCAGAATGAATTTATTTATAATGAATTGACCAAAATACAAAACAATGGACGGCAAATTGGTGATAACGGTGAACTATACTACGTTTTCATTCTGGAATCCGAGTCAATGGATAAAATAAACAAAATAGCTATGTTGGTTCCAAACTTTGAATCTGATTCAGGAAATTCATTTGCCGGTGATACGAAGTTATATGTGGAAACTGAAGATGCACATGAAAACATACTGACAAAGGAATTGATTTACGAAGTAAAGGTTAATGAATAAAAATTGTCCCCGACCACTGCACGACAATGCGGCGGTCGGGGATTCTTTTGCTCATAATTATTGATTGGTGATGCTCTATAAAAGCCTGCAAGCCAGTTTTTTAGCTTTCGACCGATCATTCACCCAAGACGGGTGCAGGGAACTGGTTCCCTGCCGAGGGTTCCAAGGGGCGAGAAGCCCCTTGGTGGGTTTCAGGGCAAAGCACTGATTTATCCTTTTTTGCGGGTGAGATATTTGATGAGGACAACAATTTCGTGTACTACAACAGGTGCAAGTGAGATCAGTACCGCAAACAGCCACATGGACCATGTCATTCTGACCGTGCCGAAGATGTTCATCAGGAAGGGAATCTCTGTAACAGCTACCTGTCCAACTATGCCTACTGCCAGGGCAAGGAGCATGACTTTGTTGTCAAGGTGATTGAAACGGAAGGTGGAACGCTCGGTGTCACGCATACCGATGGCGTGGAACAACTCGGTTACTGCCAGCGTGCAGAAGGCAAGCGTCTGCGACTGCATGAGAATGTCTTTGTTGTTGTAAAGTTCAATCAGCTTGCCCATGGAGAAGGGTGTGCCGGTGACAATCATTTCTCTGACAGGAGTGTAGAGGAAAGCAATCAGGGTGACAAGGGCAATGACAATGCTGTACAGTCCGATTTTGAAGAAGCCGCCCCCGGCGAACAGTGACTCGCCGTTTTTGCGGGGCTTTTTGCTCATTACGTCAGAGGAAGAGTTGGGGTCTACGCCCAGCGCAAAGCAGGGCAGGGAGTCTGTCAGCAGATTGATCCACAAAATATGCACTGCTTTCAGCGGCGCTGCCAGACCTGCTACAATCGCAGCAAACATGACAAGAATTTCGCTGACATTGGACGACAGGGCAAAGAGAATTGACTTTTTGACATTCTCATAAATATTTCTGCCTTCCTTGACAGCCTTTTCAATCGTTGTAAACTTGTCGTCCTGCAGAACGATATCAGCAGCTCCTTTGGCAACGTCTGTGCCGGTGATGCCCATGGCTACACCGACGTCGGCAGCCTTCAATGACGGAGCATCGTTTACGCCGTCGCCTGTCATACTGGCAATGTTGCCGTTTGCCTGAATTGCCTTGACGATCTTGACCTTATGCTCGGGGGATACCCTGGCGAAGATGGACAAATCGGACACACGTTCTTTCAGCTCTTCGTCGGAAAGCTCGTCCAGTTCGTGTCCCATAATGCATTCTGAAGGCTTCTCGGCGATACCCAGCTTTTTAGCAATTGCCAGTGCAGTATCTTTGTGGTCGCCGGTGATCATAACGGTCTTGATGCCGGCTTTCTTGAAGGTGCGGATAGATTCCACTACTTCGGGTCGCTCGGGGTCGATCATGCCGATCATGCCGATATAGGTGAGGTTCTGCTCAACAGCGTCTTTGTTGCCCTCTCTTACAGCAAGAGACAGTACACGCAGGGCGTCATTGGACATTTCGGACATAGTTTTTGAAATCAGGGCAATATCACCGGCATTGATCTCACGGACGGTATCGCCCAGCCGAATGTGACTGCAGCGTGTGAGCAGTTCGTCTGTGGAACCTTTGGTAAAGGAAATGATTTTTCCGTCCGGTGTGGTGTGAACGGTTGTCATCAGTTTTCTGTCAGAATCAAATGCCTTTTCGTTAATGCGGGGCATTGTCTTTTCTGCATCGGCTTTTTCGATTCCATAACGCTTTGCAAAGGCAACCAGAGCCGTTTCGGTGGGATCGCCTACTTCTGTTCCGTCAGATGCAATGGAAGCGTCATTACAGAGCATAAAGCCCTTCAACAGCGTATCGTATTTTGACTTGTCGAGGGTTTCAAGATCAATATACTGACCGTTTTCAAATGCTTTGACAACGGTCATTCTGTTTTGGGTGAGCGTACCGGTTTTGTCGGAGCATACATAGCTGACAGCGCCAAGGGTTTCTACAGCAGGCATATTTTTGACAATGGCATTGACTTTTGCCATACGCTGCATACCCAGCGCCAGTACGATAGTAACGATGGTGGGAATGCCTTCCGGGATAGCCGCAACTGCCAGTGATACAGCCGTCATCAGAAGCTCCAGAATTTCACGGCCCTGCAGCAGTCCGATCAGGAATACCACGGCACAGATAATGATAACGGCGATTCCCAATACCTTGCTCAGACCGTCCATACCCTTCTGCAGCGGAGACGGCTTGTCCTTTTCTTTGCCGACCATGTCAGCAATCTTACCGATTTCGGTATCCATGCCCACCCTGCAAACTTCACCGATGCCTCTGCCGTAGGTGACAATGGTGGACATATACGCCAGATCCAGTCTGTCGCCGATGCCGGTTTTTTCGTCGGGTACAAAGCTGCTGTCCTTTTCAACAGGAACAGACTCGCCTGTCAGCGCCTTTTCGTCAATTTGCAAACGGGCGCATTCCAGCAGCTTTAAGTCTGCAGGTACCTGTTTGCCGGCTTCCAACACGACAATATCGCCTACAACCAGTTCTTCAGATGATATCTCTTTGGTTTCGCCGTCACGAATGACTGTGGCTTTCAGTACCGACATCTTTTTCAGTGCGTCCAGTGCTTTTTGTGCTTTACCCTCCTGCACAACGCCGATGATAGCGTTGGCAATCACGATCACAAGCATGATGACTGCTTCTCCGTAATCATGCAGAATAATGGAGATGATGATTGCAGCCGCCAGGATGGCATTGGTGAAGTTCAGAATCTGTTCCATGAACATTCTGAACACTGTTTTCGGCTTTTCTTCACGAAGACAGTTTCTTCCGTTTTCGGCAAGCCGTTTCTGGGCTTCTTCCTGCGTAAGCCCTTTTAGCTTTTCCATGATAATTCCCTCTCTTTTATTTTTTTCTGCTTTCAGCAGCTATTCATATTTTAGAAGATTATAGTTGTAAAATCAATAGCAGAAGATGACGTTTCTTTGACTTCACAGGATAAAATAATCGAAAAACAGCACTTCTCCTGCTTTCACAAAGAGAAGTGCCGTCTTTTTATAGACTTTGAGTATGATTGATCACTTTTTGTCTTTGCTTACTGCTTTTTTTGAACCTGTTTTTTTCGATACAGGTCCGGCAATCACTCTGATGATGAACAGAAGCGCAATCATCAGGACAATGGATACGCCCAGCACCACAAAGACGTTCTGTACAAAGCCTGCCAGCAGATATCCCAGAGCGGAAACACCGGCTACCGTCATGGCATAGGGCAACTGTGTGGAAACATGATTGACATGGTCGCATTGTGCGCCGGTTGACGCCATAATGGTGGTATCGGAAATGGGTGAGCAGTGGTCGCCGCAGACAGCGCCTGCCAGACAAGCGGAAATGCAGACAATAACCATAGCAGGAATACCGTTTTCGGCAGCATTGACAAGCTGATCTCCGAATACGCCTGTGACAATCGGGATCAGAATACCAAAGGTTCCCCATGAAGTGCCGGTTGCAAAGGAAAGCCCCAGTGCAACTACGAACAGCAGCAGCGGCAGCAGAACCTGAATGGCAGTTGCGTTTTCAACAATGCCCTTGACAAATGCGCCTGCGCCAAGTGTGTTGGTCATGGATTTCAGTGTCCATGCAAAGACAAGAATCAGAATGGCAGGAACCATCTGCTTGAAGCCTGCAACAAGGGATTCCATGCACTCGTTGAATTTCAGTACACGGCGCAGTATGAAATAGATCATGATCACGATCAAAGCGCCGATAGAACCTACGGACAGTCCGTAAGAAGCATCACAGTCGGCAAAGGCGTCGATAATATTGGCGCCGCTGAAAATACCGCCGGTATAAAGCATTCCCAATACGCAGAAGGCAATGAGAATGATAACCGGAAGGACCAGGTCAATTACCTTGCCTTTGGAGGTGCTGGGCTGAGCGTCCTGATCATAAACACTGTTGCGTGTGGTGAAAAGATCGCCTTTTGCAGCGTTCAGCTCATGCGTCCTCATCGGCCCGTAATCAACATTGGCAACGGCAATAAAGATGACCATGATCAGCGTCAGAATGGCGTAGAGATTATAGGGAATGGTGCTGATAAACAGTTGAATGCCGTTAACGCCCTTAACCGTTCCGCTGACGGCGGCTGCCCATGATGAAATGGGCGCTATGATGCAGATGGGGGCGGCGGTTGAGTCGATCAGATATGCCAGCTTGGAGCGGGAAATCTGATGTTTGTCTGTAACAGGACGCATAACGGAACCGACGGTCAGACAGTTGAAATAGTCGTCTACAAAGATCAGCACACCCAAAAAGAAGGTGGAGAGGGCAGCGCCTACACGGGTTTTGATGTGTCTGGAGGCCCATTCTCCGTAAGCACGGCTGCCGCCTGCTTTGTTCATCAGCACCACGATACAGCCCAGCATTACCAGAAAAATCAGGATCCCCACGTTATAACTGTCTGAGATGTTTGAGATCAGTCCGTCCTTGACAACATAGTTCATCACGCCTTCAAAGCCTGTTCCGTAGGATACGGCGGCTATGATGGCGCCCGAGAGAATGCCAAAGAACAGCGAGGAGTAAACTTCTTTGGTGATCAGTGCCAGCCCGATGGCTATGATCGGCGGTAACAGCGACCACATGGAGCCTATGGCTGTTTCTCCGTCCATGTGGACGGCTTGTGTAATCGGCGTCTGTACAAAGCAGAATACGATATACACCAGAATAGCACCGACGAAGATCAGATTCTTAATCAGTTTCTTCTTGTTCATGTTTTAATCTGCCTTTCTTTTTTATTATCCGACAAACAAAGCTGTTTTGTCAAAAAGATGTTTATATAGTAGCATATTACAAAAAAATATTCAAGAATCTTTGATGATTTTGATTGTTATTGTTAATATTGCTGAATTGCTATCATCAATTTTTGACAATATCACCGTTTATGCCTGTGTATCTGACGTTTTCGGAATATGACCGGGGAAAAAAGGTGTTTTTAGACAGATTATTCTATTTATTTATGAAATATTGCTTGAAATAAATACAGGGGATTTGTTATAATAGAATATACTTTATATGAAAGGAGGAGAAAATCTTGGAGAAGATTTTCAAATTAAAACAGAACGGTACTACCGTTCGTACAGAAATCATCGCCGGTATAACGACCTTTTTCTCGATGGCGTATATTCTGGCAGTCAACCCGAGCATTCTCTCGGCGTCAGGAATGCCTTCTCAGGCGGTTTTTGCTGCAACGGCAGTGTCGGCTGCTTTTGCTACCCTGATTATGGCATTTTTTGCAAACTATCCTGTTGTACTTGCTTCCGGTATGGGACTGAATGCGTACTTTGCATTCTCTGTTGTTCCTCAGCTTGCAGAACAGGGTGTGACCGATCCGTGGCAGGTTGCTTTGACGGCTATTCTGACGGAGGGTATTATTTTCATTCTGCTGTCAATCGTTAAATTCAGAGAAACGCTGGTTAACAAAGTGCCTGAAAACCTGAAGCTTGGTATCTCTGCCGGTATTGGTTTATTCATCGTAGTGGTTGGTATGAGAGGCGCTAAAATCGTTGTTGCCAATGATTCTACGCTGACAGGCTTCGGCAACTTCGGTTCACCTGAGGTTGCTCTTGCATTGCTGGGCTTTCTGATTATTGCCATTCTATGGCATTTTAAGGTAAAAGGCGCTATTCTGATCGGAATTGTTGCGACATGGCTGTTAGGTATGGTAGCTGAGCTGGCCGGCTGGTATCATGTTGACGCTGCTGCAGGCGTATATTCGGTTATTCCGAATTTTGAGGGCTATTCGGTTTTCGCTCCGGTTCAGTCCATGGCAACCGAAACCTGCTTCAAGTTTAATTTTGAATATGTTGCGCTGAATCCTCTGAACTTCATCGTCGTTGTCTTTTCGTTCTTGTTTATCGACTTGTTCGATACAGTCGGTACCCTGATCGGCGTCGCTCAGGAATGTAATATGCTCAACGAAAAAGGCGAACTGCCCAGAGTAGGACGGGCTTTGATGGCAGACGCAGTTGGTACGGTAGCAGGCGCTGTGCTGGGTACCTCTACGGTTACTTCCTATGTAGAATCAACGACCGGTGTTGCCGAGGGCGGCAGAACAGGTCTTACCGCGTTGACATCGGCGGTTTTGTTCCTGCTCTCTTTGACGCTTTATCCCATCTTCCTTGCCATTCCCTCCTTTGCAACGGCTCCTGCCTTGATGTTCGTTGGTCTGTTGATGATGAAAAATATTACAAGAATGAGCTTTGATAAGGATATTGCCGATACAATCAGTGGGTTCCTGGCAATTATCATGATGCCCTTTACCAACTCCATCGCAAACGGCATTATGTTCGGAATCGTATTCTGGGTTATCCTCAAGGTTATCACAGGCAAGATCAAAGAGGTTCACCCTGTCATGTGGGTATCCTTTGCTCTGTTTGCTATCAGAATTGTCACGATGATCATGGGAGTGGCGTCGTAGAATCTCTGACAGAATTGGTGGTCTTGTATGGAAATTTGTACCAAACGCCTTCGGCTGGTTGAGCTGACAACGGCGTTTCTTGACAGCTTCGCTGAATTTGCCGTTGGGAATGAACACATTCAGATGATGGTCTACTTCCCAAAGGACAGCCGGGAAGAATTGTTATCCTATCTGATGCAGGCAGAAAAAGAACACAAAAAAGCCGATCCGGAGTTTCGTGACTTTGCGGTATTGTATCACGGAAAACTGATCGGCTGTGTTACCATGTATTTTGAAGGGCACACTGACAGAGGTGAGCTGGGGTGGATCATTCGCAGAGAATACCGGGGCAAGGGCTTTGCGTCTGAGGCTGCCGAGGCTTTGATGCGTTATTTTCATCAGAATTACGGCATTTGCCGCTTTATCGCTCAATGTGACAGTGAGAATGCCGCTTCCAGAAGGGTCATTCAGAAGTTGGGAATGCGCTATCAGGAAACACACGGCGGCAGGTTTAACCGCGGTTCGCCTGACGAACGGCAGGAAGAACTGTATGAAATCTTTTATACAGACAATCCATCATAAACACGCTATTATCCAAAAAGCAGGACGGCACAGCCTTTTCGGCTGTGCCGTCCTTTCTGTTTGCCGTTTTGTATCACTTGGTAACGGTTACTGTAAAGTCTTTTGAAACAATGGTTCCGGCGGCGTCTTTTACTTTGACACGGATATCATAGGCAGTTGCCGCAGCGGGGGTAACGGTCGTTTTTGCGGTAGTGCTGTAAGAACTGACCTTTGTGTATTCTGTTGAAGAAGCTTTCTTGTAATAAACAGAATACTGATAAGGTGTTGTGCCGCCTGATGCCGCACCGGTAACCGTCACGCTTTTGCCAAGGGTAATGGTTGTAGCCGAAACGGTGGATTTGTTGGTCAGAGTAGATGAGGAAGCCTTGTTGACGGTGACGGTCAGATCCTTTGAAACGACTGTTCCGACAGAATCCTTGACCTTCACACGAATGGTATATTTGACAGCGGCTGCAGGCGTGAGCTTAACAGTTTTGTTTGTGCTGTAGGCTTGCGCTGTAGAGAAGCTGTCAGAGGTTGCTTTCTTGTAGTAAACAGCGAACTGATAGGGGGAAGTGCCGCCTGATGCAGTGCAGTTTACGGTAACGCTGCTTCCCTGCGTAATGGAAGTAGCCCCCAGTGAAGAGGTGTTTGTCAGGGCGGTAGAAGCTTTTTTGACGGTTACGACAAAGTCTTTGTTGACAACCGCACCCTTGCTGTCCTTGACCTTCACTCTGAAATCATAGGAAGTAGCGGTGGCAGGTGTTACGGTCATAGTAGCGGACGTGCTGTAATCTCTGATTCTTGAATATGTAGCGGAAGTGGTTTTCTTATAATATGCTGCATACTGATAGGGTGAAGTGCCGCCGGAAGCTTTGCCGGTGATGGTGACGGTCTTGCCCAGTGTAATGCTTGTGGCACTGAGGGTGGAATTGTTTGCCAGAGCCGATGTAGTACCGCTGACGTTAAGGGTAAAGTCTTTTGTGGCGGTTGTGCCGGCGCTGTCCTTTACCTTTACTCTGATGTTATAGGTTACAGCCGCTGCCGGTGTTACCTTTACGCTGCTGTTTGTGCTGTAAGCCTGCACGGTGGTATAGGAGGAGGAAGTGCTCTTTTTGTAGTAAACAGCATACTGATAAGGCGAACTGCCGCCGGAGGCTGCTGCCGTAACGGTAGCGGAGCTGCCAAGTGCGATGGAGGCTGCACTGATTTTAGAGGTGTTGGTCAGCTTATCACCTGTGTTCTGGCTGACAGTCAGTGTAAATATCTTGTCTTTCTGCGTGTTTTTGCTGTCTTTTACCGTAACCTTGACGGTATAGGTTCCTACGGCTGTGGGCGTTACCTTTACGGAAGTGCCGGAAGAGAACGCCTGAACGGTTGTATAGCTGCTGTCGGAAGAAAGCTTGTACGCTACCTGATACTGGTAGGGAGCTGTTCCGCCGGCTGCTGCGGCGCTGACGGTGGCGCTCTCGCCTAATTTGACGGAGGTGGCGGATAGTGTGGAATTGTTTTCCAGCGGATCGCTGACAGAAGTATTTTTGTAGATGTAATTGACAGTGATATCTGTTGCCGTAAATAAACCGGAAGCATTGGTTGGTGTGGTGACCAGCTCGTAGCCGGTGAAGGTTTTGGCTGAAGTTGTGTAAGAATTAACGCCGTCCGCAATGCCTGTCAGTGTTTCTTTACCCAGAACGGTTCCGTCCTGTGTGGTATAGCGGACGTTTACTTTGCCTGTCTGGTAGATTTTGCCGCCCTTGATCCATACCTCACCGCTGACAGAATAGCCTGTTGATCCCACGCCTGCGGGGTCCTGAGAACCGTTGTTATTGTTATTGGCAATGAACAGTGCTGTGCCGTCATAGTCTACAGTTCCCACATACCAGCCGCTTCCTTCGCTTGTCATGGATCTGCCAGGCCATGCGCCTGTCAACTGAGTGGCTGTTGTGCCGCTTTCGGTATATACATACATATTCACTGCGGACCAGCCGGCAGAATTATAGTAATGCACCTTCAGGGTCTGAACCTCGGCTTCACGATACTTGAAGATGACGGTTGTTCCGCCTGGTGCAAATTTGCCTGTAGCGTTGGTTGTCAGGCTTTCGTCGCACTCATAGCCCTTGATTGTCTTAGGCGTTACGCTGTACGATGTGCCGATCAGACCGGACTTGACATCATCGGACGCAATGGATGCGCCGGTTTCAGCGTCCTGATATTTAACGGTAACGGTGCTGTATTTGGAAGTATCCAGCTCGTAATAATAGGTAACGGTCGTACCGCTCTTGGTGAAAGTTCCGGTTGTTGCGCCGGATACGGAGCTGACGGTGTAACCCTGATTCAGCAGCTCTGCAAGGGGAGAGGTGCTGTAGGAAGCGCCTTCCTTGCCTTTCAGTGTTTCTGTCTTGTAGGTTGAGCTGTTGGACTTGAGAATATGATTGACGGTTACCGTGCCGCCTGAGGCAATAACGGTGTTGTCAAAGCTTGTTTTGTCAACCAATACCATAGTGGAACGGGCAGGAACGGTTACGGTACTGCCCGACGTACCCAGTGACGTGACGCCGGCAGAAGAACCGTCTGCGATGATGACCCACTGCGACGGCAGTGTTTTGGTGTCAAAGGTCATCAGCTTGACTGATTTGGCGCTGGCGTTGGCGTTGTGAATAACAGCAACATAATCCCATTCGCTGCCCGGGTTGATGGTGTTGTACATGGTGAATGCCACAACACCTGACGGGAAGTTGTCGCCCCATGCAAAGTACATAGTGGCATTGCTGGCGTTAGTGGGATCACGGAAGGGAGAATACGCCTTGCGGATCTCGATAAGCCCCTTGTAATAAGCCAGAAGGTCAGCGTAGGTTTTGGTGTTGGACCAAACGAGCTGATTGGTAGCGGTGGGAGACTTATAGCTGTTTTCATCACCGTACTTTGTCCGGGCAAACTCTTCGCCTGCCTGGAAGAAGGACATTCCCTGTGCTGTCAGGATAATGCCGCCTGCCAGCTTGTTCATGGCGACAAGGTCGTCATAGCGGTTGCCGTAGCCTGAGCCGCCCTTGACGGATTTGACCAGCTTATCATAAAGTGTGTAGTTGTCGTGTGCCGATGTATAGGTGACGGTCTGCGATGGCTGCTTGGACCATTTGCTTTCGCCTGCCATGGTAGTGGCGTTAGCCTGAATGCTTGCTTTCAGACGGTCTTCAAACCAAGCGGCACCCTGAATAAAGCCCGGGTCGGATGCATTAAAGCAGCTTCCCTTAATGGCGTCACGGCTCTTGTCGTTGAAGGCTGCAATCTCGGCGGATACCAGATTCATGTTGCCCTGAACGGCTGTCGCTTTGGGACAGGTGGTTGCTTCGGCTGTCCATGGCTCGCCGTAGATCAGTATTTCCGGACTGATTTTATCCAGTTCTGTACGAATGGCGTTCATCGTATCAACATCGTGAATGCCCATCAGGTCAAAGCGGAAGCCGTCAAGATGATATTCCGTTGCCCAGTAGGTCAGAGAGTCGATCATAAACTTGCGGTACATTGCACGGTCGCTGGCGGTTTCGTTGCCGCAGCCGGAACCGTTGTTGTAGCCGCCCTTGGCGTTCTGACGGTAGTAGTAACCCGGTACGGTAAAGTCGAACCAATCGTTAATGCCCGAACCGCCGTAGTTGGTGTGGTTGTAAACAACGTCCATAACAACGCCGATTCCTTTGTCATGCAGAGATTTGACCATCTGTTTGAATTCGTTGACACGAACCTCGCCGTGATAAGGGTCGGTGGAGTAGGAACCTTCGGGGGTGTTATAGTTCATCGGGTCGTAGCCCCAGTTGAACTGGTCGGTATTGAGTTTGGTTTCGTCCACGCTGGCGTAGTCATATACCGGCAGCAGATGAACGTGAGTAACGCCTAAATCGGCGAGGTAATCCACGCCTGTGGGATGCACGCCGTCATTGCTGACGGTAGTGCCTGTTTCTGTAAAAGCAAGATATTTGCCTTTGTTGGTCATGCCCGAGTCGGAAGACGCCGAGAAGTCCCGTACATGCACTTCCCAGATAACGGCGTCTGTCTGGTTGGGGCATGAAACACGCTGATCGTTTTCCCAGCCGGCAGGATCGGTGCTGTCGAGGTCGATGACCATGCCTCTCATGCCGTTAACGCCTGTGGTGCGGGCATAAATATCCACGGTTTCTTTTGTTGTGCCGTTGCAGGTGACAAGATAGGTGTAATAGGTGCCGTTAAGGTCGCCGTTGATCTTAATGCTCCATACACCCTGACTTCCTTTTGCCATATCCTTGGTTTCGATGACGGCAGCGCCGGTTTCTGTGTCACTGCCTGTGGTGTAGCGCTTAATCTGCACTTTTGAGGCGGTTGGCGCCCATACCTTGAAGGTGGTGGATGTTTTGCTGTAAACAGCGCCCAGATCGCTGCCGCTGTAAGCATAAGAGTCCAGTGCAGACATTTCGGAATAAGTTACCGCATTTGCCTGTACAGTAGCAGCAGCCGAAAAGACAGATACCGACAAAAGTGCGGACATCAATACAGATGTGACTTTCCGGAAGCGTTTGGTTATTGTTGTCATTCTATCATACCTTCTTTCTGTTTGTTTTACACTGGGATATTATATTGTCACGGACAACAATATCCCACTATCATCTATAGTATAATGTAAAATGAATGAATTATAATTCGTTGAAGGAATTATAATAAACTTTTATACAAAAAAATATATTTTTTTACGATATTTTTATTGTGATTATCTAAAACGGTGAAATGAATAAAGTAAGAAAAGATATTTATTAAATATCTTTGTGATAATTCGACCTTTTGAGGTCGAATTTTTTTTTGCAGAGAGGGTATGGTGAAAGGAGGTTTTAAGAATGCAGAAAAAAACAGGTACGGTCAGCGCCAGAGAAAAACGGTTTTGTCAGCTATATGCTGCAGCCGGCGACGCTGTCGAAGCAGCGGCAGGCGCCGGTTATGAAAACGCCGAAAAAGCAGGAACGGCGCTGCTGGCGAAGGACGAAATATTGAATGAAATTGGCAGTCTGTATGAAAAGAGGCTGAAAAATGCACGGCAAAAAGCCTACGCAGGCTATGAGCGTATCGCTTTTGGGAATGTCAATGATGCGGTAAGACTGCTGTTTGACGGAGAGGACTATCCGGAAGCGGCGGAAGGCTACGATCTGTTTAACGTTGCCGAGATCAGACGCCCGAAGGAAGGTGCGCTGGAGATCAAGTTCTTTGACAGGCTCAAAGCGCTTGAAAAGCTGGAACAGTATGGTCAGGAAAGCCGTAAGGGGATCAATGACTTTTATCAGGCTCTGGTAGGCGGTATCCGTAATCTTCACCAAGAGAAGCAGGAGGTCGGCGACGGTGACAACGAGGACAGCAGCGGGGAGAGAGAGCTATGAGCTATCATGCATTTTCCAAAAAGCAGTTGGACGTACTGTCGTGGTGGTCGCCTAACAGGGATACTTCCCGCTTTGACGGGATTATCTGCGATGGTGCCGTCCGAAGCGGAAAGACGCTGTGCATGAGTGTTTCCTTCGTGTCGTGGGCGATGTTTTCTTTTGATGGCGGCAGCTTTGCCCTATGCGGCAAAACCATTCGTTCTGTCAGGAGAAATGTAGCAGCGCCGTTGCTGACGATTCTGCGTGAACTGGGATTTACCGTAGAAGAAAAGCTTTCGGCAAACCTCTTTGACATATCCTCCGGAGGAAGGCGAAATACCTTTTATCTTTTCGGCGGCAAGGACGAAAGCTCCGCTTCGCTGATTCAGGGAATGACGCTGTGCGGTGTGATGTTTGACGAAGCGGCGCTGATGCCCCGGTCTTTTGTCGAACAGGCTCTGGCAAGGTGTTCAAAGGATCATTCCAAAATCTGGTTCAACTGTAATCCGGAATATCCGCAGCACTGGTTCTGCCGTGAATGGGTCAGAAAGGTTCGGGAAAAGAATCTGTACTATCTGCATTTTCTGATGGAGGACAATCCCTCATTATCCGAGCAGATCAGACAACGCTACAAAACGCTGTATTCCGGCAGCTTTTATGATCGCTTTGTTCTCGGAAAATGGTGCGCCACCGAAGGTCTTGTTTATCCCTTTATGTCAGAAGATAAGCAGTTTGCCGATGTGCCGCATGGAGAAGCGCACGAATACGCTGTCTCCTGCGATTACGGAACCGTCAATCCGGCTTCATTCGGCTTGTGGGGAAGATACGGCTCTGTGTGGTACAGAATTGCCGAATATTATTACAGCGCAAGGCGTGAGGGTTTGTCCCGCACAGACGAGGAACATTATCGGGGTCTTTGTGAGCTGATCGGCAGCAGAGAAGTGCGTGAAATCGTTGTCGATCCGTCAGCAGCCAGCTTCATTGAGGTTATCAAGCGTCACGGCAGGTATCACGTACTGCCGGCGAAAAATCAGGTGCTTGACGGGATCAGACAGACGGGTACAGCGCTGAAAGAAGGGAAAATTCGTATTTGCCGCTGCTGCAGCGACGCTGTTCGTGAATTCGGGTTGTATCGCTGGGACAGCGGCGGCAAGGATAGTCCTTTGAAGGAGAATGATCATGCAATGGACGATATTCGATATTTTGTCACGACGGTTCTGAACGCCGAAGAAGATAACTTTTATGTGTTTGCTTCGGACAGAGCCTGATGACTGAACGGAAGAGTGTCGGGAGGTGAAGGAATGGAATGGTTTAAGAAAAAAAGAAAACAGCAGGTGCCGGTTGTGCAGACAGCCGTCAGCGATGGGTATAACAGCAGCGTTTTCTCTCTTTTGGGAAAAAACGGACAGATTGACTGTGAAAGAAGACTGTACCAGTCTCTCAGGGACAGTGTTCCCGTGATAGACGCTGCAATTTCCAAGCTTGTGCGTCTGACAGGTCATTTTTACGTTCACTGTCAGGAAAGGTCTTTGGAAAAACAGTTGAACCGCTTTCTGGAAACGGTCAGGGTCAACGGCTGTCAGTACGGTGCTGAAAGCTTTTTGCAGAACTATCTGAGTCAACTGATTACATTTGGTACGGCGGTAGGAGAAATGGTCATGGCTGAAAACGGAAGGGAAATTGCGGCGTTATACAATGCTTCGCTGGACGATGTTGAACTGCAGGCAGACAAAAATCCTTTTGCAATGACCATTTGCGCTATTGCGCCAAGCGGAGAAAGGATTCCTGTACGATATCCGTCGCTGGTACTCTGCTCCACTATTATGAACCGGGCAGGAGAGCTTTACGGTACTTCGGTGCTGAAGGGTCTGCCCTTTGTGGGAGATGTTATGATGAAGATTCTGTATGCCATCGGTACCAACTGGGACAGAATCGGCAACGTGCGCTTTGCGGTATCATACAAGCCCGGCGACAATGACAGAAGCTTTACCAGGGAACGGGCTTCCCAGATTGCCGCAGAATGGAGCAAGGCGATGAAAAGCCGTGAGCCTAAGGATTTTGTGACAGTGGGAGACGTCAGCATCAGGGCGATAGGCGCCGATAATCAGGTGCCGGAAATTCAGGTTCCCATGCGCGCGCTGCTGGAGCAGATTCTGTCGAAACTGTCAATTCCGCCGTTTTTGCTGGGCTTTTCGTGGTCAGCAACAGAAAGAATGTCTGCTCAGCAGGCGGATATTCTCACCAGTGAGCTGGAATATTACCGCAGTGTTCTGACAGGCGTTATCAAAAGAATCTGTGACCTTTGGCTCAGGCTGAGAGGACAAACTGCCGAGTTTACGGTGGAGTGGGATAATATCAACCTTCAGGACGAGGTTGAACTTGCCCGTGCAAGACTGTTGAATGCACAGGCGGATCAAATAACAGCAGAAACTCAAAAAGGAGATTGGTAAGATGGAAAATACTTTTGGCAGCCCTTCTGCTATGGAGCTTGCCGACATCAATCAGTTTACCAGAAGAGAGCTTTCGGCGGAAGACGTGTATGTTTTTTCTGTCGTACTGTGTGACAATGACATTGACAGAGATTACGAATGCTTTTCCGATGAGGCTCTTGAAAAACTGTCGGAGCTTTTTGTGGGCGTGACGGGCATTGCGGATCACGATCCGAAGAGCAGTAATCAGAGCGCAAGAATTTTTTCCTGCCATACGGAAGCTGTCAGCGGCAGACTTACCGCAGACGGCAGACATTACCGCCGCTTGTGTGCAAGGGCTTATCTGCCCAGAAGCGAAAAGAACGATGAACTGATTCTATCGCTGGACAGCGGCATTAAGAAGGAAGTCAGTGTTGGCTGCGCTGTCAGACACCGTACCTGCTCAATCTGTGGAGAAGAAATCTCCGAATGTCAGCATATCAGGGGCAGAAGTTACGGCGGCAAGACGTGCTGCGCTGTACTGAGCGAAGTGACAGACGCTTATGAATGGTCTTTTGTGGCGGTTCCGGCACAGCGCAGTGCCGGCGTTGTCAAGGGTTATGACCGGCAGGCGCCTGAAACGGTATTCAAAAAATCGGTTACTACCAAAGAAAACGGAGGGTGTGCAGAGTTGGAAATTGAAAAAAAGCTGTTTTCCGATACGGAACAGCAGTTCAGCGCTATGGAGCTAAAGGAGCTGGCTGAGTCTTTCAGAAAGCTGCAGAAAAATGCGGCTGACGGTGTTATGTACCGTGACAAGCTGATGAAAGAGATTCACTGTCTGTCGTCAATGGTTCTGCCGGAGCTGAAGGCTGAAACGCTGACGAAAATGGCAGAGGTGCTGAATGTCAGACAGCTTGATGAGCTGAAAAGTGTGTTTGAAAAAAAGGCGGCGGATATTCTTCCTGTAACGCCGCAGCTCTTTAAGCGGAATAAAACAACGGCAGATAATAATGCCAACTATCAGAATATTTAAGGAGGATATGAAATAATGAGTGTTTCTTTTAACGGTTTTAATGAAGGCGTACTGACTTTTGAGGCGGCTGCCGGTGTTGCTGCCGGCAAGCCTGTGATGATTTCCCAGAGCGGAAAGGTGCAGGCTGTCACAAGCGGCGCTTTTTGCGGCATTTGTCTGAACGTCAGAGAAGGCTATGCCGCTGTGCAGCTCAGCGGATATGTGACAGTACCTTGCTCCGGTACAGTCAATGTGGGCTATCAGAAGCTGGCGGCATATACCGACGGCAAGGTAAAGGTTGATGCAACCAACGGCAGAGAGTATCTGGTGGTAGACGTCAACGCCACAGCAGGTACTGCAGGTATTATTCTTTGATTTGACAGAAGGAGGAGTTCAACATGGCATTTTATGATTCTATTCATCTTGAAAAAGGTATGTACAACAGCGGTAAATCGCTGACAGAGATTCTGGAGGGACTGGATCCTTCCGAACATTACAAAGGTACAGAGCTGGAGGGACTGGACGCTTTTCAGCGCCAGCTCAAGCGCTTTGATATCCGTGTTGGCGGCGCTCATTCCGACAGCGTTCAGAAGTTTTTTGAAACCTCTGATTCTGCAGCGCTGTTTCCGGAGTATGTGGCAAGAGCTGTCAGACAGGGTATGGAAGGCAGCGACTATCTCAAGGATATTGTCGCCGCAAAAACGATCATCAACGGTATGGATTACCGTTCGGTAGTATCCTGCCCAACTGATGATGAAAAATCACTGAAGCCCGTAGCAGAGGGAGCTGTTCTGCCCCAGACTACAGTCAGAACCAGTGAAAATCTGGTGAAGCTCATGAAAAGAGGCAGAATGCTGGTGGCGTCTTATGAGGCGATCAAGTATCAGCGTCTGGATCTTTTTACCGTCACGCTGCGTCAGATCGGCGCTCATATCGCCAGAGAGCAATTGAAAGATGCCGTAGATGTGATCGTGAACGGTGACGGCAACAGCAATCCTGCAGACACCGTGTCGCTGTCAACAGCAGGTTCTCTCTCTTATGACGATCTGATCAGTCTTTGGGCGGCTATGACACCCTATGAACTGAACACGATGCTCGCTCCTACCGACATGATGCAGAAATTGCTCGGTCTTTCGGAGATGAAGGACGCACAGGCGGGTCTCAGTTTTCAGGGAACCGGCAGAATGATCACTCCCATGGGCGCAAAGCTGCTGCATATTCCGTCTATGACTTCCGGAAAGATCATCGGTTTGGATAAAAACTGCGCTCTTGAAATGGTGCAGTCCGGCGGTATTGTCATGGATGCTGACAAACTGATTGACAGACAGCTCGAAAGAGCCTCTATCAGTTGTGTTGCAGGCTTTGCCAAAATCTTCAGGGACGCCTCCAAGGTGCTTGGCTGAGGAAGGAGTGAGAAGCGTTGAACGATCTGACGACTGTAATGGAACTCTTCGGTCAGCTTTCGGGTCTTTCAGAAGACAGAGTCAGAACTTACCGGAGTTTGTGTGAAGCTTCTGCGAAGCATATCCGACAGCTTTCAGACGGCATTGACGATTCAGGCGGCGGCAAGACGGCTTTTGCCGCCGCTGCCCTTGCTTATTACCGCTATGTGCTTCTCTCAATGACGGACGGCTCTGCCGGTTCTGTCAAGGTCGGAGAAATCAGCGTGCAGGGCGGCGAAAACCGTCTTCGATATGCAGAAAGACTGTATCGGGAAGCGTTGGCTCAGTTAGGAAGCGGTCTGGCTGATGAAGAATTTGTATTTGAGGTTATGTGAAGATGATGAATTTTAATCAGATCATGTCGGGAATCGGCTGCAGAGTATCGGTCAGCGACAGCAGCGGTATAGTGCAGGGCAGAGGCGTGATTTATCCTCTGAGATATCAGCAGCGGCAGTGGGGCGTTGTTTCGCAGCCGGCTGAGGGCATTACACAGGAACAGCGCTTTCTCCTGTTCTGTGACAATGAACTGCTGTGCAATGCAGGTTATGGCAGCGTGATAACTGACGAAAACGGGAACAGATACCGCCTTGTCTGGAAAGATGATTATACCTGTACGGTAGGCGCTTATACCAAGGCATGTATGAGAAGGATGACGAAAGAGGAGGAGCAAGTCTGTGAATGAAGCTTTTTTGAGGCAGATGACCGAAACGCTCCGCTTGGCAGAAGAACTGTCGGGGTGCGATGTTGTTCAGGCGGGTGAAAGCAGGGAACTGCCGTTCCCGATGAGCACGCCGAGAATTACCGTCGGACTGGAAGAAGCGGACAGACTGGATTATTTTCTTGGTTATGATGAGTGTCTGGTCAGCGGAGAAAAACTGTACGTCAGCGTGATGTGCGATGAACAGTCGGGCAGCATGCACTGTGAAGCGATGGCTAAGCAAGTGTGCCGTATTGTGCTGGACGCCGATCTGAACAGAAACATTACAAGTGTATCGGTAGAGAAATGTATGTACGACAAAGCGAATTTTGCATATAAAGTAATAATGAGGTTTGTCCTTCGGGAACAGGTTTTTTCTGTTGCCGAAGAGGCACTGCCGGGATAACGGAGGGAGATGCTTGGGAGAGAACAGAATATTGTGTGCAAGAGATGTGGCTGTCCGGATCAATCACCGGCCGCTTTTACAGGCGGAAAATGCCGAACTGAGAATCAGTAAGGCACTGCATTCTGTCAGAAGCTGTTTTTGCAGCGAAGATATCGCCCATATCAGGGGTAATACTGAAATCAAACTGCATCTGACGAATGTAAGATTTCAGCAGCCGTTTGAAAACTGTAACTTTTATGATCTGGATAATTTTGTAACGGAAATCGGAATAGAAGGCATAACGTATGTGTTGGAGGGCTGCTGGTGGGACGATTTCAAGGCTGTTGCCAAAAGCGGCAGTTTCCGGGAATATATCAGCATTACGGCTCTTCGGGTCAGAAAAGAGGAGTGACAGGATCAATGAAGGAAGCAGAAAACAGTATGGAACTGCAGCAGCGTCTGAAACTTGCGGCAGATGAAATGCTGACGTTGTCAGAGCTGTCGGATCTGCTGCAGATGGATGAACTGCGGTTTGACAGAGAACTGAATGCAGAGGAGGAAGTTGATGAATGGTAACGGAAAAATGAGCTTCGGCAGCTATGTCTTTCCGGTGAATCCTTATATGCTCAGAATCCTTCATCAGAAAACCGTTGCCGAGCATAAGATTCCGTCATACAAAAGTCTGACGGAAGAAACGGGAATGAGCTGTACGAGGATTCAAGGGGAGGGCGAGTTTTTCGGTGAAGATGCCGAGCTTCAGTTTTTAGAATTGAAAAGTGTTTTTGAAAATACAGGAGCAGACATTCTTTATCTGCCTTCACAAAAGCCTGTGTTGGCTGTTTTTGAGTCTTTGGAGCTGTCAGGAAGCGATATCGGCGGCGTAATCCGGTACAAATTTTCGTTTGTTGAGCAAACCGGAAAGGATACCGTAAGAAAGCTGACGCAAAAGACAGCCGACGGTCGGAAATGTCTGTGGGATTATGCCGGTGAATCGGGGATTCCGGTGGAAATCCTGATGAAGCTTAACCCTGATATTGAAAGACCGGATCGTCCGGTTTCTGCCGGAAAGCAGGTGTTTTTATGCTGACCGTGGTTTTGACGGATATTGAGGGGCGTCAGTCAACTTTGTACCGTCCGCTGAAGCTGAGTCTGGTGTCGGAGGGAGGAGCGCCGGCAGATGCACTGAAAGCTGTCTTTGCCGTCAGCGGCAGTGTGCCGGCGTTTTTTTCTGCCGAAGTCATCAATAACGGCGAACAGTTGTTTTTGGGTTTTGTGGATCAGCAGGATACGGAATACAGTGAGAAAGGAATGCTGTTGACGATTACTGCCAGAAGCAGAGCTTGTTTGCTGTTGGATAATGAGGCACGGCCGCAGACTTATATCAAGCCGTCAATGCCGCTTTTGATGAAAAGACATTTTGCGCCGCTGGGTTTTACAGACTATGCGGGAACCGACCGCCCCTTTATCGGGCAGCTTACAGTGGTGAAGGGTATGAGTGAGTGGGCGGTGCTGTGCAGATTCTGCGAACTGTTTCTCCATATCGTGCCGAAGGTCCGAAGGAACGGTGTGATTGACGTTTCCGGAGAGGCCCCGGGGGAAATACTGACTTTATCTGAGCAGCGAATTATTTCTTACACCTACTCTTTGAAAAATCGTGTATTGATTTCAGATATTCTTGCCAGAACACATATCCGTGGAGCTTATACCATGCCCCTGAAGAGTGAAAAAGCACGTCTGCTGGGGATCAGAAGAAAGCGGTATGTGGATTCTTTTGACAGCAAGTCCAGAAGCGTGCTGACTGCTCAGGAAATGCTCCGGAAATCGGAGGCAGCGTATGAAACAGTAACGGCAGAATGCAGCGGCTGCTTCTTCTGCGAAACAGGAACAACCCTTCGTCTTCCCTACAGTGAGAAAGACTATTGTGTACGGGAAGTGGTATATACCTATGATCTTTCGGGAGAGAAGACCAGAATCATTGCGGAGGTGAAGCATAAATGAAGCTTTCGGAAAAAATCGGCAGAAAAAAATCGTCCTCCGTGCATTGCAAGACAGGTATGATCCTGAACAGTGCGGACAGAAGACTTGCCGCCAATGCCGTACACGGCAAAAGACAGACGGCAATTGTCGTACCGGGCGGTATGTGTTATATTCCCAGACCCGGAGAGGATGCCGTGATGCTGTCGGATGAAAATGAGCAGCTTTGTATTGGCATAAAAATGCTGCAGAATCAATTTGAGATTCAGCCGGGAGAACTGGTTCTGTTTACAGAAAACGGCAACCGGATTGTGCTGAAGAAAAACGGCAGAATTGAATTATTCGGAGATGTTTACATCAACGGGACAAAACTGGAGGTGAACTGAAATGGATACGGCTATCTGCCTTGATGGTGACTTTGCAGTAGATGATCAACACCGCTTGTGCCGGATTACCGGCAAAGCAGAGCTTGCACAGCAGTTATATATTCGGTTGTCTGCAGTCAGGAACGGTTTTTGGTATGACAGGAAACTTGGCAGCGGCATAGCTCAGGTGGATCTGAATGCGACGGATGCTGTGCAGAAGATAGAAGCAGAAGCAAGAAAAGCTCTTGCGGATATAGCGCAGGCTGAGGTGACGGGAGTACAGATCAGCGGTGGTACGGTAACAGTGTTTGTGTGCTGCAGGGGAGAGGAATTTTCAATTGACATCAGAAGGGGGAATGAATTTGAGTGATACATACACAGCAATTCTTGACAGAATGAAGGAAAAATTTACGGAGCTGACCGGAATGGATACGGACGAGGCTTCTGATATCGGTATCAGAATGAAACTGCTGGCAGGAGAAGTGTTTTCTCTTTCCGCAGAGATTGATTGGATAAAACAGCAGATGTTTCCGCACACAGCCACAGGTGAAATGCTGGATCTTCATGCACAGCAGAGAGGTCTGCAGCGTAACAAGGGACAAAAAGCAAAGGGAATGGTTGTCTTTATGCTGGAAATGCCGCTGGATTATACTTTTATTGTGCCGGAAGGAACGGTTTGTACGGTTGAGGACGGGTCGCTTCGCTTTGTTACAACAGAACCGGGCAGTATTGAACAGGGAAGCACTACCGTCTGGGTCAACTGCGAAGCTGAAAACAGCGGAGAACAGTACAATGTGGAAAATACGTTGGTCAACACGATTGTGACATACCTCTCTGTTGGCATACGCATTAACAATTCCTCTGCTTTCTACGGCGGAACAGACGATGAAGACGATGCTTCTCTGAGAGAAAGACTCATACAAAGCTATCGTGATACGCCCGATGGCGTAAATGCCGCATTTTTCAGATCTCTTGCAGAAAGTGTAGAGGGCGTTCAGTCAGCCAATATCTTTCGGCTCGCTGATACCCCTGCATGGGTGGGCATTGTCCTTGCCGGCCGAGGAGAGCCGGTGTCTGCAGAGGCGATGAGTGAGGCAAGAACTCTGCTGAACAGTCATGCGCCGATCGGCATTAATCTGCTGATTGAAAATACAGGTTTGCTGAATTATAATGTCAGTGTGAGTATAGCCGTTAAAAGCGGATATCGTTTTGAAACGGTACAGCAAAATGTCATGCAGGTGATCCGGAACTTTATGCTGAATCTGAAGGTGGCAGAGAGCGTTTATCTTACCGCTCTGGGCAAGGCTGTGCTGGAGGCGGAGGGCGTTGAAAATTATGCTTTTGGTGCCTCTATGCAGGATACAACGCCGCTGGGCAGTCAGTTGCTGGTGCTGAACCAACTGACTGTCAGTGAGATGACGTAAGGACGGTGAAACAATGGGCGAATATGAGGGAATGCAGCATCTGCTGGAAGCAACAGGCTTATATGCTGCCGGTGATGACAGTATTGTCGGTGCAGAGCTGCAGGCTTATGCGGCGGGGCTGGATCCTTTGTTTGATGCGATACAGGAGCTGAAAAGAGAATGTTTTGTTTCTACAGCGCAGGACTATGGGCTGAGCTGCCGAGAGGCAATGCTGAATCGGGTGAATTTGCTTGAAACACTGCAGGGCAGAAGAAATGCGCTGGAAAAAGCGCTTTCCCTGACGGCGAAGGATTGTACCGTCAGCGGAATGCAAAAGGTGATCGAAAGCTTTAACGCACACGGCACGCTGACCTTTTCGGACAGTGAAATGAAAATAGTGTTTCACTGTACAGACAGCATGAACGAAGAACAGCGTGAGTTGATGCAGGAACAAATGCGGCTGATGATGCCGTGCTGGACCGACTTTGAGCTTACAGTGGAATCGCAGTGATGACAGGACAGGGCAAAAGTAAACGGGGCAATCATCAAACACAGGGGCGAGAAAATCAAACAGGGCAAAAATAAAACCGGGCAATAAAAATGGGACAAGAAAGAAACAGAGTGCGGCGTAATCTTACGCTGCACTCTGCTTTTGTATAAAGTCATTCAGTTAAGGTCTTTGAGTTAAGGTTATTCAGTCGGCAAGACAATTGTCACCGTTGGCAAGGGCAGCAATGCCTGTTCTTGCCATTTCAAGAATGCCGTAGGGAGCAAGATCCTGCGTCAGTTTGTCAAGCTGGGCGGGTGTTCCGGAAGCACGGAAGGTCAGGGAATGCTCACCTAAATTGACCATGGACGCATGATAGGTAGAGGTCAGGGCGATGATATCGTTTTTGTTTTGACTGTCGGAGCTGACCTTGATCAGAATCAGTTCCATTGCAACGGAGGTTTCTTCCGGCAGAACTTCTGCTTTTTTTACGTCGACAATTTTAAGCATCTGATTGATGAACTGCTCAACCTGATTGTCGTCTCCGCTCATGCGGACAGTCAGACGGGAATAACCCTCAATACCGGAGGGACTGGCAGTCAGGCTGTCGATATTAAAGCCTCGGCGGGAGATCAGGCTTGTGATACGGAGCAGTACGCCGGGGTGGTTGTGGGCTAATATACTGATAATCTGCTTGTTTTCCATTCTGATATCACTCCATTTCCGTAATCATGTCATCAACCGTTTTTCCCGGAGGAATCATCGGCAGAACATTTTCGTCAGGTGAGATGCGGCAGTCGATGACAACCGGCTCCTGTTGTGCAAGGGCTTCTTTCAGCACAGCTTCGGCGTCGTCATCGTTATGTATCTGCATCCCCTTGACCCCGAAGGCTTCTGCTACTGCTGCAAAATCGGTTTTTCTGTGGGGGTCTGTCTGAGAGAAGCGATGTCCGTAAAACAGCTTCTGCCACTGACGCACCATGCCCAGAACCGTATTGTTCAGCACTACTACTACAATCGGTAAATGATATGAGCATACGGTAGCAAGTTCGTTAAGGTTCATGTGGAAGCTGCCGTCGCCTGTGAACAGTACTACCCGCTTTTGCGGATTGGCAACAGATGCGCCGATGGCTGCGCCCATGCCGTAGCCCATGGTTCCGAGCCCGCCGGAAGTACACCATCTTCTGGGCTTTTCAAAGCGATATTTCTGCGATACCCACATCTGGTGCTGACCTACATCGGTAACGACAATATCGTCGTCTGTCAGCAGCTTGTTAACGGTTTCGATGATATGGTAGGGGTGTGCATAGTGATCTGATTTCGGTGTTTCGGTTACGCCGGATTTTTTGGACCATTCTTCTACCTGTGCTGTCCATTCCTCATGTCCGGCGGCACTGACTGCATCGGTCAGGTTTTTCAGAGTGTCTTTCAGATCGCCCACAAGGCTGTAGTTGATGCGGACATTCTTGTTGATTTCGGCTTTATCAATGTCAAGCTGAATGATGGTGGCGTTCTTGCCGAATTTTTCTCTGTCGCCTGCCACACGGTCGGAAAATCTTGCGCCGACAGTGATGATCAGGTCACAGTTATCGGTTGCCTTACCTGTTTCATAGCCGCCGTGCATACCAATCGTGCCGATAAACAGTCTGTGAGAAGACGGAAAACCGCCCAGACCCATGATAGAAGTGGCAACAGGACAGTCTATCTTTTCAGCAAATTCAAGCAGTTCTTTTTCTGCGTCTGCACTGATAACGCCGCCGCCCATATAAATCATAGGGCGCTTTGCCTGATCAATTGCTTTTGCTGCTGCGGCAAAATCGGCTGCATCGGAGCACAGCGGATTGACAATCTGCTGAGGCTTTTCGGGAGTATATTCACAAACGGCGCCTGTTACGTCTTTGGGGATATCAATGAGTACCGGACCCTTTCTGCCGGACATGGCTATGCGGAAGGCTTTGCGAATGACGTTGGCAAGATCCTTTACGTTTTTCACGATAAAGTTATGCTTTGTAATGGGAAGTGTAATGCCGGTGATATCAACTTCCTGAAAGCTGTCACGAGCCAGCAGGTCGTTGGATACGTTGCCTGTAATAGCGACCATAGGGACAGAGTCCATAAAAGCCGTGGCGATGCCTGTAACAAGATTAGTAGCGCCGGGACCGGATGTGGCGATGACCACACCGCATTTGCCGGTTGTTCTGGCGTAGCCGTCTGCGGCATGGGCTGCGCCCTGCTCGTGGGACGACAGAATATGTGTGATTTTGTCGCTGTATTTGTAAAGGGCGTCGTAAATATTCAGTACGGCACCGCCCGGATATCCGAATACGGTGTCAACGCCCTGTTCCAACAGGCATTCAGCGATAATTTCAGAACCGTTAAGCTGCATAAATGTTACCTCCGTTTTTGAACAGTCAGAGGATTCTGACCGAATCAATCCATTTTGTAAGGGGCAGCGAATGATTGAAACAAAAAAGCTCCCTCTCCTTACAAGAGAGAAGCTGCTCTGCACCCTGCATTATCCTTATCATACATTTTTTTTGACTTCAAGTCAATAGGAAAGGGAAGAATTCGACAAAGAAACAAGCATTTAACCTGCGAAATTCGGCTGTTTATACCATTAGCCGATAAAAACGGGAATAAAACCGACAACATACCTTATTGTGTGCGTGAGAAAGTCAGGAGAATAACGCAGCCTGTCGGTGATTGGTGAACGAGCAGAGTATCGTTTTTCTGCAACAAAAAACAGGCACACTCCCTGTTTTGTTTCGGAGTATGCCTGTCAGATCATGCTTTTGTTTCCTTCTCGCTGTCCGGTACATCGTCCTGTGAATCATCTTTCAGAACCATCGTTTGTCCGTCAGGAGTTTCTACAACAGCGCCCGGTTGCAGACGATTCTGCTCCCATGGAGCAATAGCACCGGCGTTTTTATTGTAGACATAACCTTCGGGAATCTGTCCGGTGGGAACTTTATATCCGAATTTGTCCTTGTTTTTCAGAACATAGCGGTTCAGCAGCATATAAATGCCCAGTGCCAGTACGATGATGCTGATCCATTGTGAAGTGGAGATGCCGAACAGCTTGCCTCTGATTTCGTCCCCACGGAAGAACTCGTCAATAAAGCGCACCAGAGCGTAGCTGATGAAATAGATGCCCAGCAGAGAGCCTTTTTTGAGATGTTTGTTCCGCAAAGCCAGCAGAATGACCATAATCAGCAGATTAAATCCTGCTTCAATCAGCGGAAGCGGCAGTCTGGTGACAGTTTCTGTAACGCCGTCGTGAGTATGGGTGTAGGGAAGTCCCCACGAAGCCTCTATTCCATAGCAGCAGCCGGCAAACACGCAACCGACTCTGCCGAAGGCGTGAAACAGAGGAATGGCGGGTGCAAAGAGATCGGCATACAGACTGAATTCTGCCTTGGCCGCTTTGCAGTAGATGAAGGCGGCTAAAATGGCGCCTAACAATCCTCCGTAAAAGACCATGCCGCCGAGAACCTCGGTGAATACAAGGTGAAAGTTATCCCATGATTCAAACACGACATCAAGGTGTTGCATGGAGTTGAGAAAGAAATCGAACCGGGTGAAAAAATAAACAATATGAGCGCCGAGAAAAGCGCCGATGGCGGCAAATATCGGAATATTGATAATATGAATTTTGCTGTAGTCACGGCGCTTGCGAATTGTCAGAATGATCAGTCCTGCTGCAAACAGCAGCCCTGTCAAAGCGCACAATCCGTACATAGGAATTGGTCTGCCAAAAACACTGATATAGGGAAGCATTTGATCAATCCTTTCTTTTCATAAAAAATTGGCGGTCAGTTTATGACCGCCAAATCAGATGCTCAAAATCAAATTACCAGGAAATATTGACTCCCTGAGACTTAAGTTTGCAGTAGTTGCAGGTAGCACAACCGGTAACAAAAATTGCAAAGATGCAGAGAATGAAGCCTGCAAGACCAAAGATGATACCGAGAGTAGCAACGGTACCTCTGGGAGCCCCGGATCTGATTCTCTTGTTACCCAGAATAAAGGACAGGAAACAGCCGCCTGCTGAAAGCAGGAAAGCAACGATGGTAAGGATCAAGCTATATACAGGCATACCTGTTGCACCGACTACAAGCAGAGACATACCAAAGCCTACTACACTGGCTGTGCAAGCAAGAATGCTCAGCATATCGTTGTTAAACAACGGAGCCTTGGGAGCTCTGGGAGCCTGAGGTGCCATAGGAGGCTGATAGGGCTGTTGATACTGCGGCTGCTGAGGCTGCTGGTTATAAGGATTCTGATTGTTCATACATATACATTCCTTTCAATATAAACTCATAGGAAAAAATTTCCTTATGAACTGTCTAAATCATACCATACCGTATAATCAAAGTCAAGATGAATCTGAAATTTGCATCCGAAAAAGTTTTCAAAAGATGTGTTCAAGTCTGTCAGTTGCAGTTGAAAATCATAGCAATATACCGTCAGTTGCTGCTGCCGTTCTTTGGATATTTTTTGCCTATACAGCGACAGAGCATAGCGGCAGACTGATCACATCTGCATTGACAATCCTTTTGTTCATGCAGGAATACAGTCACGTATCGGTGATGCTGTCATGGTGCTTTTGTGGAAAAGTGGTGATTTAATCGTATATGTAAAAATGTTATGATTCTTGTTATGGGGAAAGATAATATCTCACGTTATGCAGAAGGATTACGTTGCGGCTCTCGCTGAAAAGTGTGACAGAAAATTCGACAAAGGATTGCTTTCAGATATGCTTCCTCTCTGATTCCGGCTCTGTGATTCTTTGAAGGCATAATTTAGCCCCGTATTCTCGTTGAATACGGGGCTTGCTGTCATGTGAGGATCCTGACAGTTGGCTGGATTCCGGCTTTTTTTGCGAGTGTGTGATACTTATTTTTTGGTATTTTTTCTGGATTTTCTGATAACCACAGCCGCAATGATGATAACCAGCAGAATCACGGCAGAGGCACAGACAATAATGATGATTGGCTGATTGTTATTCTCCGTCTTTTTTTCTGCCTGCGATGCAGCGGAAGCCTCGGACTGGTTTTCCTGAGATTCGGCGCTGCTTTCCTGCTCCGGTGCAGACATATTCTGAATGTCCGGATTGTCAATATGCTCCTTCAAAATATCTCTTGTTTCGCTGTCCATTTCAACGGCAGCAAATTGTTGTACGTTTCCGTTATACTTTACCTCCTTCAGTGCGTCACAGCCATAGAAGGCGTCTGCGCCGATGGTGGTAACGGCAGATTCCAGATTGATGACGGAAAGGTTTTCGCATTCAAAGAAGGCTTCTTCGCCGATTGATGTTAACGAGGCAGGCAAGGTTACAGTATTCAGGCCTTTACAGCCGGAAAAAGTACAGTCGTTGATCACTTCCACACCCTCCGGCAGACTGATCTCCTGCAGTGAGGAACAATCTGCAAAGGCGTTTTCACTGATGCGCCGGATACTGTCGGGCAGCGTTACTTTTTTGACGCCGCCGCATTCATACATAGCGCTCTCGCCGATCATCTCCACACCCTGTGGAACTGCTACCTCTTCGCCGTCACCATAGTAACCGAAAAAGCCTGTTTTTACCACTGACAAGCCGTTTTCGTCCACAAGACTTTCACAGCCGGTGAAGGAATTGACGGCAATTGTTACCTTGTCGGCTTGTACGTCAACCTTTGTCAGATTTTTGCAGTAATAGAATGCATATTCACCGATATTGGTGACCTGCGGTGGAATTTCTACCGTTTTTATCCGCAGTGAATGAGAAAAAACGCCGCTTCCGATGCTGGAAACAGTTTTTTTGTCGAGCTCCGAGGGAATGATGACGTCTTCTTTGTCTCCCAGATATTTATTCAGCTCGATTGTGCCGTCCTCCAGAACGGTATAATCATAGGCGCTGCGGCTGGAACCTTCTGCATAAGCTGTCAGCGGTATCTGACAAAATACGCCTGTTCCTGTCACCGCCGTGCCAAGTATACATAAAGCAACGGCGGCTGCTTTTCCTTTTTTGATGATAGATTTCTCCGGTTTTTTCATACTGCTGCCTCCTTAGCCTGTTGATACTATTATATTAACAGAACTATTCAACAATTTCAACGGCTATTTGTTAAAAACTATGCAAATTTCTACTATTCTGTCAAATCTCTTACTACCTTTGAGGCTATCAGCAAACCTGCGGCAGACGGTACAAAGGCGATGCTTGCCGGAATGTTTTTCCCGGTTTCGGAATCTTTCTGCTGCAGGGCAGGGATTCGGGGTTCTTCTTTGGAATAAACTACCGTCAAGTGTCTGACGCCTCTTGCACGAAGTTCATGGCGCATGACTCTTGCCAGAGGGCAGACAGAGGTTTTATAGATATCGGCAATTTCAAAGGCGGAAGGATCCAGCTTGTTGCCTGCGCCCATGGAAGAAATGATGGGAACGCCTGCCTTTTGTGCCTGCAGTACCAGTTCGATTTTCGCACTTACCGTATCGACAGCGTCCACCACATAATCATAAACGCTGAAGTCGAAACGGTCTGCCGTTTCCGGCGTATAAAAAAGCGGATATTCATTAACCGCTATGGCAGGATTGATGTCCTTTGCACGCTCTGCTGCCGCCTGTGTTTTCAGCTTGCCGACGGTCGATGTCAGGGCAATAATCTGCCGGTTGATGTTTGATAGGCTGACAACGTCACGGTCGATCAGGTCCAGCGTTCCGACGCCGCTCCGTGCGAGCGCTTCCACTACGTAACCGCCGACGCCGCCCACTCCGAACACCGCAACTCTTGCCTGTGCCAGCCGTTCCATCGCCTGCTTTCCCAGCAGCAGCTCTGTTCTGGAGAATCTTTCATTCATGTCTTTTGCTCCTCTCGGTGTTTTTGTCAGGATTATTATACACTTTTTTCAACGGTTTGTCTAACTTGCTTTCCGACATAATCAATAAAAATAATCTCTTCAATTCGTTGACTTTTATAATGCATTGCGGTAAAATATAAGTTGTATAACTGTTTTCAAAAGAAGGTAGATAGTGTATGAAGTGGAAAAAATTATTGGTTGATCATACCAGCCATACAGGCATACAGTTTTTTCGCAGCCTGATCGTCGGCGGCATTGCTACCGTAGTGGATATGCTGGTTATGATTCTGATCAGAGAGCTGTTCCATGCTCCCGAAAGCGTCGGAGTAGTTTTCGGTTTTATCGTCGGACTGGCTGTCAACTATATTGTTTCTACCTTCTGGGTATTTTCTAAAGCAAAGGTCAAAAACCGTATTGTCGATTTTATCGGCTTTGCCGTTATCGGCATTATCGGTCTGGGGCTTACTCATCTGATTGTCGAGCCGTTTTCCGTTCAGGGTATGTTCGGTACCGGCTTTTTCGTTGCCAATCAAAGCTTCGGCAGCCTTCTGCCGACGGACAAATACTATATCGTCGGTAAGGCTCTTGCGGTAGTGATCGTCTATATGTGGAACTTCTTTGCCAGAAAATTCATTTTGTATCGTAAGGCGGAAGAAAAAGACGAGGCTGCAGACAATCAGCAGAAAAGCAATCATACGGAGGAAAATTAATGAAAAAAATTGTCATCATCGGCGCAGGTCCGGCAGGACTGACCGCAGCCAATGAATTGCTGAAAAACAATACAGAACCTTATGAGATAGTGATTCTGGAAGAAACGCAGGTTATCGGCGGTATTTCACAGACCGTCCGCTACAACGGCAACCGTATGGATATCGGCGGTCACCGCTTTTTTTCAAAGAGCGACGAGATTATGAACTGGTGGCAGGAGCTGATGCCCCTGCAGGGTAAGGACGCCTTTGACGACAAGCTGCTCGGCAGAGAAAAGCCTCTTTCACAGAACGGACCCGACCCGGAAAGTGAAGACGTGGTTATGCTGGTGCGTGACAGAGTATCAAGAATTTACTACCGGAAGCATTTCTTTGACTATCCTGTGACCATGTCTGCTTCTACCATAAAAAACATGGGCTTTTTAACTACTGTGGCGGCGGGTTTCAGCTATCTGAAGGCTGCCGTGTTCAAAAAGCCCGAAACTTCTTTGGAAAACTTCTATATCAATCGTTTTGGCAAAAAGCTTTACAGTATGTTTTTCGAAGGATATACCGAAAAGCTGTGGGGCAGACACCCCAGTGATATTTCCGCCGACTGGGGATCTCAGCGTGTAAAAGGATTGTCTATCCGTGCCGTGTTGAAAGATATGTTTTCCAAGCTCTTCGGCGGAAAAAAGAAAAAGAAAAACGTGGAAACCTCACTCATCGAACAGTTCTGGTATCCGAAATACGGTCCCGGTCAGCTTTGGGAGCTGGCTGCCGACAGAGCTGTTGAAAAGGGCGCCAAGCTTCTGAAGGGCTATCGTGTCAAAAATATCGTTTGCCGGGACGGGAAGGTTACTTCTGTCATCTGCGACACCGCCGATGGCGAAAAGACTGTTTCAGGTGATATTTTCATTTCGTCAATGCCCGTAAAGGATCTGGTATGCGGCATAACGGGGGACGAGCTTTCCAGAGAGATTCAAGATATTGCAGAAGGTCTGCCTTATCGTGATTTTGTTACCGTCGGACTGCTTGTGAACCGCCTTGATCTTGAAAACCAAACCAAAATCAAAACGCTGGGCAATATTGTTCCCGACTGCTGGATCTATGTGCAGGAAACGAATGTCAAGCTGGGCAGAATCCAGATTTTCAACAACTGGTCGCCTTATATGGTAAAAGATCCCGAGCACACGGTGTGGATCGGTCTGGAATACTTCTGCTCCGAAGGCGATGAATTCTGGAACCTGAGCGATGACGAATGCATTGAGCTTGCCATCAGAGAGCTTGAGAGCATGGGGGTTATCAATGCTGATGAGGTACTGGACAGTCACCGTGAAAAAATCAAAAAAGCCTATCCTGCATACTTTGATACCTATGCTTACATGGACAGACTGGTAGAGTTTCTTGACCATTATGAGAATCTTTATTGTGTCGGAAGAAACGGTCAGCACCGTTACAACAATATGGATCATTCCATGCTTACGGCCATTCGTGCTGCACAGGCAATCAAAGAGGGCGTTACCGATAAGCATGATATCTGGAATGTCAATACGGAAAAAGAATATCATGAAACAAAAAAGTAACAGTGTTCCCTGAGAGCTTTCTGATCATCAACACAAAGGAATAAACCCTGAAAGCTTGCCGGACAATAAATGCAAAGGAATATATCATCATGAACAATACAACTGCAAACAACACAGGGATCAAAAAATCCCTGTGTTCGGGTTTTTTTGAGCAGCTTTATGCTCACCCTGTTATTACTGCCGCACTGACCAGTCTGATTTGTCTGCCGATGAATAACGGAGGTATCCGCTGGTCCGCTCTGCTGCTGGTAGCTTTTTGTATCATGGCACTGGGCGTACTTGCTGCTGTATATACAAAGAAGCTCTATACCGGACAAAAAGGCGTTCGTCATGCTGTTATTCTTTCGGTATCAGCCGTTTTTGCCGCAGCTTTGTTTATCAGCGGTTCCTTAACAGGAGGCGGCTATGCGCTGACGGTTATGAACGGCGGACTTGCCGTATGTATTGCTGCTTTTTTCTATCTGCTCGCAGCAGACAAGCTTACCGCAAGAAACATTATCCTTTTACTGTTTGCCGGCGGTTTTATCATGCGTGTTTCCTATATCCTGATGATGAGTGCCGGCATGATTCAGCATGACGTTTATTCTCTCGGAGAAGAAGCAGGTCATGCAGGCTATATTGAGTATCTTTATGCTAACGGCCATCTTCCGGATTTTGATGTCCGCACCATTGACCAGTTCTATCACCCGCCGGTTCATCATATTATCGCAGCTCTCTGGATGAGAATACAGACCCTGATCGGCATCGACTATGCAGAGGCGTACGAGAATATTCAAATACTCACGCTGTTTTATTCCACCCTTTGTCTGATTCTCTCTTACAAGATTTTCAAACGGCTGGGACTTTCCGGAAGCGGTCTGTCGGCAGCAACTGCTGTTGTTGCCTTTTGTCCGACCTTTTATATCATGTCGGGCAGCCTCAACAACGATATACTTTCCATCACTTTTATGCTGGGGGCCGTACTGAATACACTGTATTGGTATAAAAGCCGCAGTATGGGTCGTATTGTATGCATTGCGCTGTGCGTGGGATTTGGCATGATTACAAAACTGTCTGTCTGGATGGTTGCTCCTGCCATTGCTTTTGTGTTCATCTATGTTTTCTTTAAGAATCTGAAAGAATTCAAAAAATATATTTTTCAGTTTTCTGTCTTTATCTGCATCTGCGCTCCCATCGGTCTGTTCTGGTCGGTAAGGAATTTCCTGCGCTGGCATATCCCTTTTACTTTCGTTCAGCGTCTTTCGGAAAACTCTGCCCAGTACATCGGTAATATTCCGATGACCACAAGACTGTTTGACTTCAGTGCCTATCAGTTTGCAGACGTTGCCCCGCAGTTTTCCGCATACACGGGATCTTATAACGAGTTCAACCCTCTGATAGGCTTTTTCAAGACCTCCGTTTTTGACGAAGGTATCGCCGTGCGCCGCTTCCCGAAAATCTTCGGATTCAGTCATCTTCTGTTTTTTGCGGCTGTAGTGCTTGGACTTGTTGCCTTTGGCGCAATGATTTATCTTATTTTCCGAAAATCCAGAACACCTGACGTAATACAAAAATGCTTTATTTTCCTGCTTTACGGAGTGATTTTCGGAATGTACATCGGTTTCTGCTTTGATTTCCCTCACGTATGCACCATGAACGTGCGCTATGGCGTACCGCTGATCGTGATCGGCGCTCTTTCGGTGGGATATCTGGTGCATGACCTGTTCAAAAGCACAAAGAGGACCGCTAAAATTTTCGGCGTGGTACTTTCCTGTCTGATCGGCGTTTATGCGCTTTCAGGCTTTATGGTATATCATATTGTTGCCGAATCGCTGATTCGTTTTTAAGTTCTGAAAGGAAGACCATTATGTTTTTTAAGAAAAAAGAATCCCTCGGCGGGGCAGAGTTCATTATTGCCGGTCTGGGCAACCCCGACAGGAAATACGACAACACAAGACACAATGCCGGCTTTATCACGGTTGAAGCTATTGCAGACAGCCTGAATGCCCGCATTGACCGCATCAAATACAAGTCACTTTGTACGACTGTGACGATCAGCGGCAAAAAGGTGCTGCTGATGAAGCCCTCCACCTATATGAACCTCAGCGGTCAGGCGGTTACGGAGGCTATGCGCTTTTTTAAGATCCCTCCCGAAAAAACCCTGATCATTCTGGACGATATTTCTCTTGACGTGGGAAAGCTCCGTATTCGCAGAAAAGGCAGTGACGGCGGTCACAACGGCATGAAAAACATCATCTATCTTTCCGGCAGCGATCAGTTTCCCCGTATCAAAATCGGCGTAGGCAAAAAACCCGAAAAGTGGGATCTGGCAGATTGGGTGCTGAGCGCCTTTACCGACACGGAACAAAAAGAACTGAACACTGCTGTTGATAACGCCTGTCGGGCAGCCGAGCTGATTGTTGCAGGAGAAACCGACAAAGCGATGAATCTTTTTAACTGAGGTCATGTACCTATGAAATTTCTGAACAATATTCTGAGCCGTCTGAGTGAATATCAGCAGCTCCTTCAAGCTATTCAAAACAACAGACTGCCTGCCATGGCAACCGGACTTTCTGCGATTCACAAGGCGCACCTGATCCATACGCTGTGTGCCGAAACACACCAGAAAGCGCTGGTTATTGCCGGCGATGAAACAGAAGCCGCAAAGCTCTGCTCCGACCTGAACGCCATGGGTACAAGGGCAGTCTTTTATCCTGCCAGAGATTTTACCTTTCGTGAAGTAACGGGAGTGTCCAGAGAGTTTGAGCACCAGCGTATCGGTGCGCTGTTTGCGTATTCTACCGATGCTGCAAGCGTCATGGTTTGTTGTGCGGACGCTGCAGTACAGTATACGATTCCCGAAGCAGTGCTTTTCAACGCAACGATTACGGTAAAAGAAGGAACGGTAATTTCTATAGCCGACATGACCGATGCTCTTTTGGCAGAAGGATATGTCCGTGTAGAGCAGGTGGACGGCACCGGTCAGTTTGCCGTAAGAGGCGGTATTCTTGATTTCTTTATGCCGGGGACTGCTCAGCCCTGCCGTGTTGAATTCTGGGGAGATGAAATCGACACCATCTCAGCCTTTGACATTGAAACACAGCGTCGTACCGAGCGGCTGAAAAGCTTTGTGATAACACCTTCTGGAGAAATGATTTTTCACAGTGCCGATGAACTGGCGGACAGAATTGAAGCCAAAGCAAAAACACTGCGTGGGAAAACTGCTGCAAAGGCAAAGGAAGTACTGCTGAAAGAGGCAGAAATGCTGAGAAGCGGCGGAAGATTGTCTTCTGTCGATAAGTTTTACAGCCTGATCTATGAAAAGCCGGCGGATATTTTTGATTATATCGGTAAAAATGACTTTGTATTTCTTTCGGAACAGACGAAGATTCTTGAAAGAATGAAAGGTACGCAGTGGCAGTGGAGTGAGGATATCAAGGATTATCTGGCGGAAGGCATATTGTGCAAGGGGCTGGACTGTTTTTCTGGTGACAAAATATCGTTGCTGCACAGCGTATCACTGCACCGTGCTGTTCTGATAGAAAACTATACCCGTGGTACCAGTGAACTGCCGCTGAAAACATTGATCAATTTTAATATCCGGCAGTTATCTCCCTGGAGCGGCTCACTCGGCGTCCTTTGTGATGATCTGGAAAGCCTTGCCGCAGACAATAAGACCTGTATTATACTGGCAGGAACAGAGAAGTCTGCCGAAAACCTTTTCAAAGATCTGACCGAGCGTGGTTATCGCACAGCATTTCTCAAAAATGACGACGAGCTGGGCGGCAGCGGCGTCTATATTGCCTGCGGAAGCTTTTCGGCAGGCTTTGAATACTATCAGGCAGGCATTTCCCTGATCTCGCACGTTCAGATTACGGAGCAACGAAACAAAAAGAAGCCGAAGCGCAGCAAAAGCAAGGCGATATTCAGCCTGTCGGAATTGTCAGTGGGCGATTATGTGGTACACAGCATTCACGGTATCGGACTGTTTGAAGGCATTCACAAGATGGAAATTGACGGTATTCTCAAGGATTACATCAAGATCAGATATGCCAGAGGAGATATTCTGTATGTTCCCGTGACACAGCTTGACCTTGTCTCAAAATATATCGGTCCTCATGAGGACAGTATCGTCAAGCTTAGCAAGCTGGGCGGCACAGAATGGTCCAAAGCCAAAAACAGGGTCAGAAGCGCCGTCAAAGACATTGCAGACGAGCTGATTAAACTCTATGCACAGCGCATGAATGCGCCGGGCCATGCATTTCCTGCGGACGGCGAATGGCAGTATGATTTTGAGTCCCGCTTTGAATATGAAGAAACCGAGGATCAGAAGCGCTGCATTGCTGAAATCAAAAACGATATGGAGCGTTCTGCGCCTATGGACAGGCTGCTTTGCGGAGACGTAGGCTTCGGCAAAACAGAGGTGGCGCTGCGTGCGGCTTTCAAGTGTGTGACAGATTCCAAACAATGCGCTTTGCTGGTACCAACCACGATACTCGCTTGGCAGCATTATCAGACGGCGCTGCGCAGATTTGAAGGCTTTCCGGTCAAGATAGAACTGCTGTCCCGGTTTCGCACTGCCGCACAGCAGGAAGAGATTATTCAAAAACTGAAAAAAGGCGATATCGACATGGTCATCGGTACCCATCGGCTGATTTCCAAAGATGTAGCTTTTCGTGATTTAGGGCTTGTGATTGTAGACGAGGAACAGCGTTTTGGTGTGGCTCAGAAGGAAAAGCTGAAGGAAATGTGCAAAAACGTGGACATTCTTACTCTTTCTGCAACACCCATTCCCCGCACCCTGAATATGGCAATGTCCGGTATTCGTGATATGTCGTCAATTGAAGAAGCGCCCCAGGACAGACACCCTGTGCAGACCTATGTGCTTGAATACGATGACGCAGTCATTAACGAAGCAATCCGCAAAGAACTGCGGCGGGGCGGACAGGTTTTCTATCTGTACAATTCCGTTGAGGGGATTGAGCAGAAAACCCAACAGTTGAGAGAACGGATTCCCGAAGCAAAAATCGCCTGCGGACACGGCAAAATGACAGAAGCACAGCTTTCCGAAGTATGGAGGCAGATGCTGGAGCAGGAGATCAACGTGCTGATCAGTACGACCATCATTGAAACAGGGGTAGATATTCCCAATGCCAATACGCTTATCATTGAAAACGCTGACCGTCTGGGATTGTCACAGCTCCATCAGATCCGTGGACGAGTCGGACGTTCTGCCAGAAGAGCTTATGCTTATCTGACCTTCCGGAAAGACAAGGTGCTGTCGGAAATATCTCAAAAGCGGCTGGACGCTATCAAGGAATTCACTGAATTCGGTTCCGGCTTCAAAATTGCCATGCGTGATCTTGAACTGCGTGGAGCAGGTAATCTTCTGGGTGCCAAGCAGCACGGGCACATGGCAGACGTCGGCTATGATATGTACATGAAGCTGCTCGGAGAAGCTGTCAGCATTGCAAAAGGAGAAGCACCGGCGGATACGGAGCTTGACTGTCTGATTGACATTCAGACCGAAGCGCATATACCGGAAGACTACATTGAAAATCTCAGCCGCCGACTGGAGGTTTACCGCAGAATTGCCGATATCCGCACAGAAAGTGACGCTTCCGATGTAACGGACGAGCTGATCGACCGTTTCGGAGAAGTACCGGAAGCTGTCAGCGGACTGATCAATATTGCTTTGCTGCGTAACAAAGCGCAAAAGTTGGGAATTTATGAGATCAAGCAGCAGCCCGATTATCTGCTGTTGTATGTCCGGCAGTTAAAATGTGAAGCGGTGGCTGATATTATCAGCCGTATGAAAGGCAGAGCAATGCTCAATGCCGTTGCAAAGCCATATATCGCTGTCAGACTGAAACAGGGAGAAGATGTGCGAAAGCTCATTAATGAAATCATTGTCTGAAGCTCCAACTCCGGCGGAATCTCATAAGGAGTCATGGAGTGTTGGAGGGTTTCGCCCTCCAAACCTCCCACCAAAGGCAAAGCCTTTGGAATCCGCAAACTTTTGATTGTTTCTTAACAGGTTCTTCACTCATTCAAAAACCCCGGAGTGGCAGGCAGGAAAATCATTTTTCAAAACTTCAAGGTCGACAGCATATAACCAATCACCGATGTCCCCCGGGTCTCGCCGACCGAGCCGATAGTCAGATAGGGAAAGCCCTTTACCGCTGTAAAAGGGCTTTTCCCATGTAACTGCCCTGACAAAATTGATTTCTGTGAAGTGGCAGGGCGAGGGGCTTGTATTTCAGGCAAACTTGCATTATAATAATAAAAATATGCACAAAGGAAGGAAGAGTATATGGACTGGACAGAAATTATTGTGGAAGTAAAGACGGAGCATCTGGACACAGCAGGCAATATTGCACAGATGACAGTGCCTTACGGTATCTATATAGAAGATTACTCCATGCTGGAGCAGGAAGTTTTGGAGATTGCCAACATTGACCTGATTGATGAGGAACTGCTCCGTCAGGACAGAACCAAGGGAAAGATACATATTTATATCAGTCCGGAAGACAACCCTGCCGAAGCAATTTCTTTTTTGCAGGAAAGACTCAGAGCAGAAAAGATAGAATTTCAGATCAGCTCCGGAAGCTGCGACGTAGAAGGTTGTCTTGAAAACTGGAAAAAATATTTTCATCCTATCAATATCGGTAAAAAGCTGCTGATCCGTCCTGTCTGGAGGGACGACTACGATCCGCAGGGACGAATTGTTCTGAATCTGGAACCCGGTCTTGCCTTCGGTACGGGAACACATGAAACAACCAGATTGTGTCTGGAAGCACTGGAAGAATATACGACGCAGGGGGCGTCTGTACTGGACGTCGGCTGCGGCAGCGGAATACTTTCCGTGGCAGCGCTGCTGCTTGGCGCAAAAAGTGCTGTCGGAATTGATATTGACGAACTGGCAGTGAAAGCTTCGGTAGAAAATGCCGAAAGAAACGGAGTTGCCGACCGTTACCGTGGTCTTCACGGTAATCTGGTGGACAAGGTCAGCGGAACATACAGTATCATCACAGCCAATATTGTGGCAGACGCCATTATCATGCTTTCTGCCGACATTGAGCGCTTTATGGATGAAAACAGTGTTTATATCATGAGCGGCATTATTGATACACGCCTTGATGACGTACTGAATGCACTTCCAGAAGATCTGGAGATTATTCGTCAGTATGAAGAAAAGGGCTGGATTTGTCTTGTGGCAAAGAAAAAGCTTTCAGTCTGAAAATCTGATGGAATAACGGAGGAAAAAGTATGAATAATAAACGTAACGGAAAGAAAACGGATCGTATGAATCTGTTGTTCTCAGCTTTTTTGGTGACGGCATTTATGGTGTGCGCCTCATTTATCATCGGCATGATTCACGATTCCTTTTCGCAGGATTTTGTCAAGCAGACGCTGCTGACAGCGGTAGTATTCGTGCTGTTCGGACTGATGCTGTTTTATGCGACAAGAGTAGGTGAAGGCAAACAGGTTTTTCGTTTTTCGCCGTCAACGCTGATACTGATGGTGCTGCCGGCAGTGTATGTTATTTTAGCAACAGTAATCGGCGGAATGCCGTTTCACGACGCTTTGTGCAGCAGAACGGAAATTGCCAGTATTGCAGGTGTTATTCTGGGTTACGGTATCCCGTATACTTTTCTCAGCGGATATGAGATGGACCGCAGCGAAGTGAATGAAGCGGCTGACAGCATGAACCAAGAACCAAATGCACAGACAGTGGACGACACAACAGACACGGAAGAATCTTCGGTGACGGATACAGAAGAATCAGCGCAGACAGATGAGGCAGGGGAAAACGAAGCCTCCGAAGAAATGGCTGAAATACCGGCAGCGGAAGATACACAAGACGAAAAGACAGAAGGCAGCAATGACTTTTCCGAATAATCTGCTGTTGATGCAGAGGCGGACAAAGTATTGTGATAAAACAATGATAACAGATGCAAAGGAGACAAAACCATGGCAGAAGAATGTACACATGACTGTTCCTCCTGTGGAGCAGCCTGTTCCTCACGGCAGGAACCGCAGGATATGACAGAAAAACTGAACCAATACAGTTCTGTAAAAAAGGTGATCGGCATTGTCAGCGGAAAGGGCGGCGTCGGCAAATCGACGGTTACTTCCTTAATGGCAGTGATGTTCAACCGTATGGGCTATCATACAGCCGTGCTCGATGCGGATATTACAGGTCCCTCTATTCCCAAGGCTTTTGGTATTCACGAAAAAGCAATGGGATCGGACAAAGGCATCATTCCTATTACAACCCATTCCGGCATTGATATTATGTCCGTTAACCTCCTGCTGGAAAATGAAACGGATCCTGTTATCTGGCGAGGTCCCATTTTAGCAGGTACGGTTAAGCAGTTCTGGTCAGAGGTACTCTGGCAGAACGTGGACTATATGTTTGTTGATATGCCTCCCGGAACCGGCGATGTGCCGCTGACAGTATTTCAGTCTATTCCCTTGGACGGTATTATCATCGTGACTTCTCCGCAGGAGCTGGTTTCCATGATCGTCAGCAAGGCTGTGAAAATGGCACAGATGATGAATGTACCGATTCTCGGTGTAATTGAAAACATGAGCAGCTATATCTGCCCCGACTGCGGAAAAAAACACTATCCCTTTGGAGAAAGCAAGCTGGAAAAAGTGGCTGAGGAATACGGCATTGATATCCTCGGTCGTCTGCCGATTGATCCTGCGGCTTCTGCAGCTTGTGATAACGGTAAAATTGAGTCTGTGCTGATTCCGGAAGCGCAGCAGGCGGCTGAGCGTCTGGAAACTCTTTTTCAGGCATAAGGAGCATTCCGCCGAAGAAAACTGCCAGTGAATATGTCCTTTGATGGAAGCAGCGTGCCGTCAGGCTTCAGGTATGCCGCTGACTGACGGTTTCACAAAGGGTATTGTCTGACGGGTGTTTTTGTCGGTTTTGTTTTGATATCAAAGCGATAGATCAGATAGAGCTCGCCGTTCTTTTCCTGAGAAACGGCTTTGCCTTCCTTTGTGTCAGGAATAGCTTTTTGCAGCATGAGGTTCTGAAACGGCAAGTTCATCGACGAAAAACGCATACTATGATTCAATAGATTATTCTTATATCTTTTTCGTAAAATACCGCATAGCTTTGTTGTTGCTCTTCGTAATATACAAAGTGATGCGGTTATTTTTTCGCTCTGCGTGTTTTTTTGTTCAAATCTATTGAAGGTTTCTTTTTGAATAACAGTATCAGGTATTGTTTTAACTCGGAGCAAAGCCCGATGTAAGCTCGCTTAACATCGGCTACATTGATCCAACCTCACCGCAGGAGCTTTAGCTCCTCGGGGTTTCAGTGGGGGATTATAACCCCCACTGAAAGTCCGAATGGCACCCGACGCCTAAGAGGGTGCGGGTGTCCTGTGGACACCTCTGCGAAGCAGAAGCACCGACCGAGCCGGCAGGCGAGACCCGGGGGACATCGG
>JBGUWM010000173.1:0-2741 GCA_045221175.1 Acutalibacteraceae bacterium
ATAACGGATTTGGTGCAAATATGCTCTACTTTTTTTGCTTTTTTTTGTAGGCTCTATTTGTTACCCCAATATTTATTATAGAGCCATAAAAACCCCTGAAGTCCGGATATGATGTTTCCGTTCTTCAGGGGTTTGTTGTATCTGGATAATCTTCAGGCTGCTTTTCGATAGATTGATTGGCAGCTTCTAAACAGGCAATACTATTACATCAGATTATCCGTTGGTTTTTGACCTCATTTTTTGTCAGCGCTTTACGATAAAGACCATTGCTGTTTTTTCAGCATATTCAAGTCATTATTAAACACCGGAAAAAAGACAAGCAACAAGACGGGTGCAGGGAACTTGTTCCCTGCCGAGGGGGTCCGGGGGGCGAGGAGCCACCCGGTGGGGTTCGGGGCAAAGCCCTGATATTGGTTATACAGTAAACTTCAGGTCAGAACCGGAGCGGTTGATAGCACAGATGATACCACGAACGGAAGCCTTGAAAATGCCGTGGGAGATGCCGACGCCGAAAACATGATGTCCGTCGGGAGCTTTCAGCTCAATGTAGCAGATAGCACGGGAATCGGAGCCTTGAGAAATAGCGTGCTCGCTGTAATTGACAAATTCAAAGCCGTTGATTCCAATGGTTTTCAGTGCTTTGAAGAAGGCGTCGATAGGACCGTTGCCTTCGCCGAAAATCTCGAGCTCCTTGTCTTCTTTGACCAGGTGGATAATACCTTTGAAAGTAGCTTTTTCGTGGTCAACGTTGGTGATGACATGACGAACCAGCCAGAGCTTCTGATCAATGTCAAGATAGTTACGGCGGAACACTTCCATCAGCTCGTTCGGAGAAAGTTCTCTTCCCAGCTTGTCACATTCGGCTTTGACATAAGCACCAAACTCCGGATGCATTGCCTTGGGTAGCTCATAGCCAAAGTTGTTCTGCATGATGAAGGCGGCGCCGCCTTTTCCGGACTGGGAATTGATGCGAATGATCGGTTCATATTCTCTGCCCACATCGGCAGGATCAATGGGAAGATAAGGGATTTCCCATTTGTCGCTGCCTGTTTCTTTGACATAGGCGAAGCCCTTGTTGATAGCGTCCTGGTGAGAGCCGGAGAAAGCAGTGAATACGAGATCACCGACATAGGGCTGGCGTTCGCCGATCTTCATTTTAGTGCAGCGTTCATAAATCTCACGGTATTTGGGCAGATTGCTGAAATCCAGTCCGGGATCAACGCCCTGCGTAAACATATTCAGTCCTACCGTGACAATATCCAGATTGCCGGTGCGTTCGCCGTTGCCGAAGAGCGTACCTTCAATTCTGTCGGCACCTGCCAGAAGTGCCAGCTCGGCACAGGCAACACCGGTGCCTCTGTCATTGTGCGGGTGCAGGCTGATAATGGCGGATTCACGGTTTTTAAGATGTTTGATGAAGTATTCAATCTGATCGGCATAGGTGTTTGGCGTACACATTTCAACCGTGTTGGGCAGATTCAGAATGATAGGATTATCGGGTGTTGGCTGAAAAACGTCCATAACAGCCTGACAAATCCGCACGGAATTGTCCACCTCTGTGCCGGAAAAGCTTTCGGGAGAATACTCAATACGGAAGTGGGTGTCACCTTCGTAACCGTCAATCAATTCCTTGATGAGCTTGGCGCCCTCTACGGCGATATCGACAATGCCGTCCATATCTTTCTTGAAGACAACTTTACGCTGCAGAGTAGAGGTGGAATTGTAAAAATGAACAATTACATTTTTGGCGCCTTTAACAGCCTCAAAGGTTTTACGGATCAGGTGTTCTCTTGCCTGAACCAGCACCTGAATCGTCACGTCTTCGGGAATGTGGTTTCCTTCAATCAGTTCACGGCAGATTTCATATTCCGTTTCAGAAGCGGACGGAAAGCCGATTTCAATCTCCTTGAAGCCCATATCGCAAAGAGCGTGAAAGAATTCTAATTTTTGTTCCAGATTCATCGGATCAACCAGAGCCTGATTGCCGTCTCTCAGGTCTACAGAACACCACACAGGCGCTTTGGTAATGGTATTGTCAGGCCATTCTCTGTGATCCATTTTGATTTGTTCAAAGGGTATATACTTTTTATATCCTTTTTCCATCGTCATTACCTCCAGTAATCATCAAAAATGTTGTGGTGCAACAAAAAAGCCGTCCCGTCAATAGAATGACATGGGACGGGCATTATGCTCGTGGTACCACCCAATTTCGGATACAATGATGTATCCCTCAGCAAGCCTCCGACAAGGCTCTCGTTGTTAACGAAACGACCCGTTCTGCCTTAGTATCATTCGGACAGACAGCTCCGGAATGAGCTATACATACTGTTTTTGTCGCTGCCTTGCACCTGCCGCCAGCTCTCTTTGCACAAAATGCAGTATCTTATTTCCTTCTCAGCCTTTGTTATCGTGTTTTTTACTATTATAATCTTTGTATTTGTTTTTGTCAAGAGGGCTTTCGGCGTTCAGAGAGGAATCAATTTTATCGTGACAGCTACCTTGGAAAAAACTCTTTTCCGGTGGAAAAAGGTTTTCCACTTATCTTGCCTGTCAGTTCGGTCGGTGATGCTGAGTATGTTAATACTTCATTTTGAAACAATTTAACTCGGAGCAAAGCCCGATGTAAGCTCGCTTAACATCGGCTGCATTGATCTAACCTCACCGCAGGAGCTTTAGCTCCTCGGGGTTTCAGTGGGGGATTATAACCCCCACTGAAAGTCCGAATGGCACCCGCCGCCTAA
>JBGUWM010000174.1:0-6129 GCA_045221175.1 Acutalibacteraceae bacterium
TCAATTTTGCCGACGCAAATGCTCAATTTCAGCGACGCTACTGCTCAATTTCGCCGGCCGAGGCGCTCAATTTGAACGCTATATGCAGGATATAATCGACTACAATCGAACACGATCATAGGGGTGGAAGCATGACAAAAGGATTACAAATCATCAAGGAAAACAAAAGTCTCGCGGAATGGTCACGGCAGGTTGAGGAGTGTCGCAACAGCGGACTGAGCATGCGCTCCTGGTGCGAACAGCATCAGATCGCTGTCAGTACCTTCCATTACCGACAGCAGAAGGTATGGAAAGCGCTGCAAAAGAGTTCTAAGTTCATCGAAGTCCCGTTGTCTCTCGATGAAAGTCATAATAACAACATCGCGGCAACGGTAAAAGTCGAAAGCATCTGCGCTGAAATTCACAACGGTGCCGATGAAGCAACCCTTACGGCGATATTCAGGGCGCTAAAATCATGTTGAACGATTTCAGCGGGTCGAAGGTCTACCTCGCCTGCGGCTACACCGATCTTCGCCGTGGAATAGACGGATTAGCGACAATCATTGAACAGCAGTTCAAACTTGATCCCTGCACAGACGCGCTGTTCCTGTTTTGCGGCAGGCGAACTGACAGAATCAAAGCGCTGTATTGGGAGGGCGACGGTTTTCTCTTGCTCTACAAACGGCTGGAAAAAGGCAAGTTCCAGTGGCCGCGGAGCGAGAATGAAGCACGCAGCATCACACCGCAGCAGTACCGTTGGTTGATGGAAGGATTGAGTATTCAGCAGCCGAAGGCGCACCGGAAAATAGATAAAATAAAGTTCGGATAATCACTTAAAAATCCGCATAAACACTGTACTTTTAGCGATTTTTGTGGTATAATAAACACATAAATAAAGCAGAAAAGTTGGGTGTTTATGAGTAAGAAAAACAGTGAAACTGTAACGATTTCTAAAGCTGAATATGAGTCTTTAAAGTCACACTGCGCCCAGCTTGAGTCTGAATTGAACTGGCTGAAAGAACAGCTGCAGATCTCGAAGAAGAAAACCTTCGGCTCAAGCTCAGAGCGCACGGAACAACTCTATGAGCAAATGTCTCTGTTCTTCAATGAAGCGGAAGCGATGGAGGATACCGAGAACAGAAACACAGAGATCACGGTAGAACAGTATAAGCGCAAGCAAAAGACCGGCTGCTTCGACAAGCTTCCCGAGAACATCGAGACCTACACTGTCGAGCATGAGCTCAGCGAAGAAGAGCGCAAATGCCCCGAGTGCGGTGAAGAGATGGAAGTCATCGGCAAGAAGGTCACCAAGCATCTGGAGATGATCCCTGCACAGGTGCGGATTCGTGAGGATGTTTACTTCACCTATGCCTGCAGGAATTGTCATGAGAATGAAGCGGATACACCCGTCGTTGAAACGCCGCAGCCGAACCCTGTCATCAAGGGGAGTTTTGCCTCTGCGGAAGCTATAGCGCATCTGATGACGCAGAAGTTTGTCATGCATTCTCCGCTCTATCGACAGGAACAGGAATTGAAGCAGAAAGGCATTGAACTGACAAGGCAGACGATGTCGAACTGGTTCATCACCGCTTCAAGAATGTGGCTGGAGCCGTTGTATGACAGGCTGAAAGAACGCCTTGTGAAAGAAAGCGTTCTCCATGCGGATGAAACGACCTTGAGGGTTCTGCGTACAAAGGAAAAGCCGACAGCGACCAAAAGCTACATGTGGTTGTACCGAACGAGCGGATGCAGCAAGACGCCGATCGTTCTCTATGACTACCAGCCGAACCGCAAGGCGGAGAATGCCGAGAGCTTTTTGAACGAGTTCAAAGGTTATCTGCATACCGACGGCTACAAAGCGTATCGAAGTATTGATGACGTCACGATCGTCGGCTGTTGGGCACATGCCAGAAGAAGATTCTGTGAAGCGCTGGAGGTTTTGCCGGAAGAGCAGCGCAAGACTTCTACGGCAGCTATCGGTCTGGATTACTGCGGTAAGCTGTATGCGATCGAAAAGAAAATGAAGGATGAAAGTCCTGAAGACAGACTGAAAGAGCGACAGGAGCAAGCAAAACCGCTTCTGGACGCTTTCGATATGACTAATATTGTAAATGTAATTAGTAGAATGATAAAATACTATTAATGAAACTACTGAGGTATAGCTATGTATTTTTATCCAAAACCAAATAATTCTGACTACTTTAATCCAATATGCATTAATAATAAACTTCATTCTATGGGAGACTCGTTATATCCTTATTTGCAAATGAAAATTCATTCATCTCTTTGCTTTAATAATATTAACACTATAAAAATAGTCGGAGAATTTGACAGAGATTCTATTATTTCTGATAATGAGAAAGGAAATAAAATATTTAATTATATGCGCCCATCTCTGTTAATTGAAGGAGAACAGGCTTTCTTAAAATGTTTTCCTGGTATAGACTATGTGTTTCATTTTTCGAGTATAATAAAATCATATTCTGATATTATACAATCTAATGTTAAAGTTGAATGCACTTTACCAGATGAATATGTATGTTGGAATGAAGTATGTAAATCATCTATAAAAGATATTCCAGTAGTTGATACTGTTATTATGGGATATGTAGAAGGGTTAGAGTATTTGTCTGAAGACAAAAAATGGAGTGGAACTGGGAATTTTCTATATAAAAGAATAAAAACCAAAAGTGGTGAAGCTCTTTTGATTGGGTGCAAACATACTTATTGGGGAGATATAGCAGGAAGGATAGTGCTATATTTGGCCTCATTGGGCGTAAAGAGAGTAATATATTCAGGAAAACTAGGAACACTTAACGATTTTTATGTGCCTAACGAAACTATTGCAACAGGGAATTGTAGTTGCCTACCAAATAATAGAATAATATATTGGGACAATCTTTTTGAAAATGCGGAAAGTCCCATTGTGAAAAAGGGGAAACATATAACTATTCCTTCAGTTTTACAAGAAAATAAAAAATGGGTTAGTTCAGAAAAAAAGAAGTATAGTTTTGTCGATCCTGAAATTGGGCATATGGCATATGCGGCACAAAAAGCCAATATCAAGTTTTCGTATTTACATATAATATCTGATAATCTGTCTAAAAAATATATGTTTGATCTTTCAAATGAGAGAAAACAGAAAGTGTTATTAAGCAGAAAAAGATTAATGCAGCTAATTGGGAAGATGATATTAGATGTGTAATTATTATATTTTTATTAACAAATCGTTTATCATAATAGCGTGAGAGTGATGATTTGTTATACAAAACAAATATTGACGAAACTATCTTACAAATCAAGAGAAATCCAGAGCTTAAAAGTATATTTAATCAAATAAACAATATCCTAATTAATAATGGAATATATCGTTTTTTTAGGCTCTTCCCTAGAACCAGTGGGTAAAAACTGAATAAAAAGAAAAGTCACGTTGCTCCACGTGGTATACTTGAAATTGCGTTTAAATCAAGGACAGGAGTGGAGCTCCGTGACAATTTCAAGTTTATCAAAAATAATTCTCGGTGTCAAGAATATCGTTGTAGAAAAAGTTGAAGCAGAGCAATCGGGCGAAAGTATGCAGCTCGTCATTCAAGCAAGACCGCATAAAAGAGATATGTGTCGCTGTGGAATCTGCGGACAGAAATCACCCAGATATGACTGCGGAAACGGTGTTCGCAGATGGCGCGCTCCCGATCTCGGCAGTGGAATCAAGGTGTATGTGGAAGCCGAAGCACCGCGAGTATGCTGCCCGGAACACGGTGTAGTCGTTCAACAATTCCCGTGGTCACGTCACCACTCAAAATTCACAAGAAACTTCGAAGATACCGCTGTCTGGCTTTCGCTTCATCTGTCACGCAAAGCAGTCTCCGAGTATCTGAGAATCAGTTGGGACACAGTCGGACCAATCATCTCCCGTGTGGAAAAAGAGCTGTCAGAGAATCATCAGCCGTTCGACAATTTGGTGAATATTGGTATTGACGAGACCTCATACAAGAAGGGACACAAGTATATTACCGTTATCGTCAACCACGATACGAACACCGTGGTTTGGGCTGCCAAAGGACACGGAAAGTCAGTGTTAGAGCCGTTTTTCAAGCAATTAAGCTCTGAACGGCGCGCAAAGATCCGTCTTGTTTCGGGAGATGGCGCAAGGTGGATAAAGGACACGGTAGTGGAGTATTGCCCAAATGCGGAGTTTTGTATCGACCCGTTCCATGTCGTGTCATGGTGCACCGAGGTTTTGGACGAGGGTCGCCGTGAGGAATGGAACAAGGCTCGTGCGGAACTCGCAAAAGAACCGAAGAAAAAGTCCGGACGCGGCAGACCCAAGGGCGGCAGCAAACAAAAATCACCGGCTGAACAGCGTGTCGAGGCAGTCAAGTCATCCAAGTATCCACTGCTGATGAATCCGGAAAATTTGAATGAAGCATATCAGGCAAAGCTCAAACAACTGCTCCTGCGTAACAGACGTTTGGCGACCGCTTATCGGCTGAAAGAAGAACTGCGAATGATTTTCAAGCTGGCTCCTGACGAGGTGTCGGCTGCCTTGGATGAGTGGCGGCGCAGGGCGTGGTCGTGCCGAATCCATCAATATGTTGAGCTGCAAAGAAAAATCAAGCGGCACAAGGACGCGATTATCGCAACCATCACGTACGGCATCTCCAACGCACGAATCGAAGCCACGAACAACAAAATCAAGCTTTCCGTCAGGATGGCTTACGGCTTCCGCAATATCAATAATCTGATTTCAATGATCATGCTCCGCTGCGGCGGCTTAAACATTGGTTTGCCGGGCAGATATCATAAAATTTGACCCATACTTTCTATGGAAGGCTCAGAAAAAAGAACGGAAGGAACTTCAAAACAAAAAGAAGTCCACTCCCGTCCTACGCATAACCATTCAGCGCGACCTGTCCCGACAGATCGCAAAGCTGACCGAGGAAATCGAAGAACTGAGATCCGAAAAGCTGCGGTTGCTGAACGAGCTAAAATGCGCCGATGATAAGGATATTCCAAAGGTACAGAGCGAGATCGCAAAGATAGAATCCACCCTCGCCACAATGGAAAAAGCAACCTCGGAGAACAGCTCCAAGCTGCTGAAACTGCTGAGTCAATACAAGGTTTACCGCGAAAGAGCCAAGTCATTTAACTCCGCCGAATTCATGCGCGCCCGCCTAAAGTTCCGCCCTGCAAAGGAAAAATCAGCCCAAGCCAAGCTCAAAGCCGCCTACGGCAAAAGCTTTGATGAAGCAACATTCTATTCCGGCATCCGCGACACCGACACTGCCAACGCAGATCATCTTGCAGCGCAGCCAACCAATAAAACTTCTGCAACCCAGAACACCCACAAACCACATATCAAATAACAAAAGGCGTGCGTCTTTTTGGCGCACGCCCTCAACTTGTTATTTAGTGCCTCACTATATATCGAAAAGAGCTAAATAAAATGCCAATTAATGTTGATTTTGCTCGAAATATAGACTATAATGATAATGTCTATTGTTGAGCTTATATATAGAATACAAAACACAACTATTATCGAAAGCAGGTGATTTCATGCCTTTAACTCATGTATGCATATGGGAAACAAATAATGGATTTAGGCGAATCACTGCAGAGGACGCAAGCCTTCTATATCCTTATGGGGTTTCCGCACGGAGCGGACACTTTGTGTGCGAGTTGTGTGCTCAAAATGTAACATTTACAGCACCCGGGGCAAATACACGTCATTTTCGCCATGATCCAAGCAACCCCAACAAGGAATGTGATGAACGGCAAAAGAACTTTGATTCTTCATATGGACGCTCGCTCGTCGGACTAAATAGCCATATCATGCCATTGCGTATAGATGTTTTCGGGAGCACATACTCTTTTCAGATCGGATTCTTTTCGCCTCCAAATTCAAAAGCTCGTTGTGAGAAAATTGTCATCACCAATCAAGATGGCGATTCATATGAGTATTTATTTGAACGTATTGAAAAGGGTAAAACTACTTTTTTGGACGTTGGGCACGAACCAAGTAAAAACTATCGAATAGAATATTTAGCTGCGACTCCTGAGATTAAGGATCTGTCCCAAATTCTGTGTAAACTCAAAATCGCGGTGTAAAATAGAGCAAAAATTATTATTCAGGGGCGAAAGCCCCTTGTT
>JBGUWM010000175.1:0-2092 GCA_045221175.1 Acutalibacteraceae bacterium
GCTTGTTCACGGCTTGGCAGGAATAGGCAAAACGGAAATCTGCAAGGCTGTTTACCAAAAGATCAAAGAAACCCACCCTGATTTTTCTATGCCGTTCGTCGATATTACCGATTCGGTCGGTCTGCCTGATTTTTGGGAACGTTTTGCAAAAGGTTTGGAAATTAAAACTGACGGCTTGACCGAAAACGAAGTAATTGAACAAATAAATTCCAAAGTCGAAAATGGGTCGTATACGCTCTATCTCGATAACTTTGAGGATATTCTGAACGCTTTGAACAGGGAAGAGCAGAACGAGTTGATAGATTCGCTCTATGGATTGACCGAGGGACACCAACTAAAGCTGTTGATCTCAAGCCAGTTGACCGTAAGCTTTGGTGAATGTGTAGAGGTAAAGCCCTTGGACGGTGATATTGATGTAAGTACTTTACCGTGGGACGAGCTTATGGGTCTGGATCAGACGAAGCTGTTTGTTGAAAAATTTGGCAGAAAACCGTATGATTCCGAACGTGATTCGTTCAGAACCCTTCTCGGTGAATTGAGCGGACACCCACTTTCGATCATAATTACCGCCTTGTACGGCAGTGAATGTGATTCGATAAATGAATTACAGAAAATCTGGCTAAAGGCGGAAGAACATATTCCGGGTGATAAAAAAGACACACATGAAAGCCTGCGGCTTGCTATCAAGCTTCCGTGGCAAAAAATCAAGACAAACCGAGCCGCTGTATTCCGCTGGGCACTGCACGCGCGCAGCGTGATGCCGATTGATCCCGATACCTTTACTGAGCTGAAAGCCGCTCGGGAAAAAACACTTTCCGATATAGAATGGGCAGACGGCGGCAGAATGCTGCACAGGTACGGCTTGACGGACAAAACCTCAGATCAAAAAGAAAGCATGCTGCTTGCTCTCAAAAAGCTTTTCCCCGAGCTCGGCGATGAAGCGGAGAATGAACTGGAAGAAGCGTCGGAGGCATGGACGCGTGTATGCGGCGAGATGTTGGAAAAAGGGGACAACATAAAGAGGACAGATTACATTGCCTGCCATGACCGCGCAATATCATTTCTTCCGCAGTGCTTCTATTTGGCTGAACAGTGTCTTGAAGAAAACAATAGCGGACAATTACTCTGTTTGTTAGAAAACGCTCACAACTACTACATGTTTGATGTTATTCGTTCCGTTCCCCTGCTGCAAAAGCTGATTGAAAACATTCCCGGTGATTTTCCGCTGCGCAGCGTATTTTATAAACGGTTAGGCGACCTGCTGAGCCGAACCGGAGAGCCGGAAAAAGCAATGAAAGCCTACGACGAAGCGGAAAAGCTTTTTAAAGCAGTGTATGACGACCTTGGACTTGCAAATGTTTTGTTATCCCGCGGCGATCTGCTGAGACAAACCGGAGAGCCGGAAAAAGCAATGACCGCCTATGACGAAGCGGAAAAGCTTTTTAAAGCAGTGCATGATGATCTCGGACTTGCAAATGTATTGCAATCCCGCGGCAACCTGCTGAGACGAACCGGAGAGCCGGAAAAAGCAATGAAAGCCTACGACGAAGCGGAAAAGCTTTTTAAAGCGGTGCATTCTAAATTTGGACTTGCAATTGTTCTGAAATCCCGCGGTCACCTGCTGAGACAAACCGGAGATCCGGAAAAAGCAATGACCGCCTATGACGAAGCGGAAAAGCTTTTTAAAGCGGAGCATTCAAACCTTGGACTTGCAAATGTGCTTCGGGGCAAAGGCGCTCTAAAGCAATTGCAAGATGACTGGGATGGTGCCGAAGAAATTTACGAACAGGCTCTGCCGCTGTACGAGCAGGAAAAGGAACCAATGGGCAAGTGCATTACGCTGGCTGAGTTGCAGCTGTGTAAAAAACACCTTGGTAATGAAGACGGGCGAAAAAAGTGCCTTGACGAGCTGGAACAGCTTCTGCCGAAACAATCCACGGATGTGCAGAGATACGTTAGGAGAAAGATAGAACTCGCCGATTCGCTTAAATGACGCAGCTGACCTAACGGAAAAAGCATTGAACATCTGCAAAATATCTATAAAATAAGGGGGCGACTCAAACGCAAAAAGAGCCGCCCCATTTTATTTGTA
>JBGUWM010000176.1:0-2125 GCA_045221175.1 Acutalibacteraceae bacterium
TAAAAATCCTCCTTCTAAAGAAACAACCCACGCTTACAATACTTTTGCTCTATGGCAATTATATCATAAGCGTGGGCGTGTTATCAATGATGGGCTATCAGGTTGAAGCGGCTTTTTCTGCGGTATGCCGCACCACATCTACAATCAGATCACCGAGGGGCTTCCCGCCTGCGGCGAAGTGTTCGGAGATTTTTATACGGTTGTTCCCACATACAAAATACTGCGTGCCGTTCTCTGCTTGTATAACCTGCCCTGTTCGGGGTGTAAAAATATCGCTTTCACTTTTTGCCATCCAGTGTCCTCCATATTCAGTTTTCAAGGTACAATGCCGCACAGAGGCGGCGAAAATTTCTGCTTATATCTATCACCTTTCCTTTACCGTGTGCCGCTGCTGACGTTTCAGTTCCGCCAGTATATCCGGCGGGATACGGTCAACCAGCCGCTGTAAATTGTCCAGTTCGCTTTTCAGCTTTGCCCGTTCCATCGTATCTTTCATCTTTCCTTTTTCGCTGGCCTTTGCCCTTGCTTCCAACTTCTCATTCTCCGCCAGCAGGTCATTGATTGTGACCTTGTACTTTTTCAACTGCCCGGAGAAATTCTCCATCTGCGGGAACCACTTTTTCAGCATGGAGAGGGCTTCCTCTTTTTTCTTTCCGGCGTTCAGCGGGTTAATGCCGTCCAGTGTGGCTTCAATGGCTCTTGCCTGCCGGGAGAGGGAAACCGCCTGTTTGAAAAGCCGGGTGGGGATATGCTTCCGGCCTGTCCTGCTGGCGCTCTCCCCACGCTCCAAGTCAGGATATTTCTCCACCATATAGGCGTGAAAATCGTCCTGCCACTTCGTCAGGTTTGCCCGGTTGCCGATAATCTCCTTTGCACACAGGCGGTTGTCCTTTGTCAGCGGAACAAAGGTCAAATGCAGGTGGGGCGTTTTCTCGTCCATGTGTACCACCGCCGACACGATATTTTCCCGTCCTACCCGGCCAATGAGGAAGTCCGCCGCCCTCTGGAAAAACGCCTGTATCTCCTTTGGGGATTTCCCCTTGAAAAACTCCGGGCTGGCAGTTACCAGCGTATCGACAAACCGTGTGCTGTCCTTGCGGGTTCGGCACCCGGCCTGCTCAATCCGGCTCTGAATGAAGTGGTAATAGCGTCCCTCCGGCTTGACGATATGGAAGTTGTATTTGCTCCGGCTTGTGTCAATGTCGGGATTGCTGGCATACTGTTCTTTCTGTCTTTCGTGATGGGCTTCCAGCGGCCTTGCCGGGTTGCCCTTGTGCTTCTCAAACCGTAAAATTGCGTGTTGTGCCATTCTGCTCCTTTCCCCATTCCTTTCCTATCCGGGGTTTTCCACAGGGAAAATCCCGCAGAAAATAGCTCGGATAGGATTGGAATGGATAGAATATAAATCAGTCTTTTTATCTTTGTATTTCTATATACCGTCCGGTTTTCGTACGTCTCAGGAGTGATTTCCGTACTTCATGGGTACGGTTTTCAGTCCTCCGGTGTACCAGAACGGGATTTCTTAAAGTCGGTGTTTGGAACCGCTTCATAGGATTTTGGGAAAATGCGGTTGGGTTTTCCACAGCCCTGCTTCTGGATCTCCACCAGTCCGGCGTATTGCAGTTCCCGCAGGGTATTCACCGCTTTCTGCCGCCCACAATGGAGCAGTGTGACCACTTCACAGATAGGGTAATACAGGAAAATCCGTCCGCAGTCATCCGCCCACCCATTCTTGCGGGATAACTCTGTCCGGCGCAGGATAAAGGCGTACAGAACCTTTGCCTCGTTGGACAGGGGCTTGAATGTGGGGGCTTCAAAGAGAAAATTCGGGAGCCGGGTGAAGCTGAACGCCTTTTCCGGCTGGTGGATATAGATGGTATTTGTCATAGTTCGTTTTGTGGACGGTTAGAAGCCCGTTTTCCGGGGCGGGCGATACTTTATACCACCTGCCCCGGTTTGGGGCTTGCAAAGCCTGATAAATCAAGGCTTTTTTCGCTCCTAACTGTCCACAGCAGACCTCCTTTTCCGTTCACTTTCTGTTTTCTGCCGCCTGTGAACTCTGGCGGCACAGCCGGGGCAGTATTTTGCCCGGTTGGATTTGGGGACGAACACACCGCCGCAGACC
>JBGUWM010000177.1:0-1786 GCA_045221175.1 Acutalibacteraceae bacterium
CGAAACAAACAAGAACCTCAATAAAACACAGAAAATAATGCGTCTTGCGGCTCTGACCGATTCAACGAGATATGACAACATCACAACCTACGTTTACAACATTATGAAGTCAATTGCCGGCACTGACCCCGCTTATGTAGATATGTTCAAGGCTCTTTACACAAAGGAAGCAATCAACAGTATGTTTGCAAGAGAAGCCTATAAGGCGGCCCTCCCCACTGCAGAAGCTCTTCTTACTCAATATGTTTCGGCAGTAGCTCTCATGCAGGAGTGTCAGACGGCAACCAAGGCAGTTGCACAGTTCAACGAAAACAACATCAATGAACTCAATACAACCTATGACCTCAACCTCTATCTCAACTTCGATCAGTACAGACATTCTCTTGATGACAATGACGCTTCCGATGCTCTTGTAGCCGCAGCGATCGGTGCAAAGAACTTCAAGACAAAGTATGACAGACCGGCATACATCAATAAGAACGCCAACACTGCAGGCAGAGAGTTATGGCTGGATTACAAGAAAGGCTATGAGTATGTATGGTCAAAAGACAAATGCGATCACATCAATATCGAAGGTCTGACTAAATCGAACGTTCTGACAACCAAAGAGCTTACAGCTATTGCAGATCACGTCCGCACAAAATTCCCATCAAGAAGTATGTATGAATACCTGATAACCGATATGGGCGTAAAGGCAACCATGACCGGAGACAGCTACATCGTCCTCGACGATAAGGTAACCGTCAGCAAAACAAGAAATTCCAAAATAGACAAATCCTTCAACGACGTATATGACTGCAAGGGTTATGACAGAGTCGGTACGGTAAAAGCCATCCGCATGGGCGACAGAAACAAGGAAGTCGTTGACCTCAAGCTCTTCACCTATCAGTCATGGGATGACGATTGGATGTCCTGGATGTTCGGAACGTATTATGATATATCCACCAGCTCAGCAGATCTCTTTAACGTAAAAGTCGTAAGAGTATTCAACAATAAATAAAATCATCTGATATAAACTGCATAGATATAAACCGCCCTGTCGTACAAAACCGGCAGGGCGGTAGCTTTTTTATCAGGCAGAGCGATATATTTCGTTACGGCGTTTAATCACCCCGTTTCCATACCCATCAGTATGACGCGCTGTTCGCACCCGGGCTGCTGCCTGTCGGGGCTTCGCCCCAAGCCCCACCGGGGCTTTTTGACTTCCTAAGCTGCGATTGCTTCTAACTTTCGTCCGCGAGATACGAAGTGTAGCCTTGTGCCCAGAGCGGAGCCGGAGGCGCAGCGAACCCCGCGAATTGCTCAGCGCGAGCACGCGCCCTGACCTAAACTTTATGTTTGTGTCCCATGAGTTCTTCCGTTACCCGACTTCCGAAGCCGCGGCTGTTATTTTCTTCCAAAACCCGACTGTCGAAGCCGCGGCTGTCACTAACTTTCGTCTGCGAGGTACGAATGTTCGCCTTGTACACAGAGCGAAGCGAACCCCGCGAATCGGGAGCGGCGGTTCGCCGCCGGGGGACATACTTTGCGGTTATCAACTCACACGCCTTCGGTTTTCTGAATCTGCATCATTAAGCAAGAGAATTCTGTTTTCTTGAAAAACGTTTTTGCAACGAAGCTTCAAAGAACAGCCTGATATACTTAAGTTACAGTCAAGGGAAACACAAAGCTTCCCGAGGACGGAAAAAGATTTCAAAAAAATCTGAAACTTTTTCAAAAATCAGCGGAATCTGCAAATAAGTTGCAAAGATCAGTCTGATATACTTAAGTTACAGTCAAGGGAAAC
>JBGUWM010000178.1:0-32382 GCA_045221175.1 Acutalibacteraceae bacterium
AGTCCTGCATTGCCCGCAATCGGTATGCCTGTCAGAATCAGCATGAGCATGGTCAGTATCGAGATAATTCTGTATCCTAAGCGCTTCTTTCTTGTCATGTCGTTCAGCTCCCTTTTCTCCTTATCGGAAATTATTATTGTATTAATTGTATCATAAAAATAGCATTTGTTCAATAATTATAGCTAAAAATATGTAAAACATAGATCATAGCAGGACAAAGGCGATCATAAAGCAATGATATACAACAAGAAAACCCGATTGGATTTGCGTAATAGAAAACGGTATCTATGACATTATTGTGATAGTTATAAACACAGTGTAAAACGACGGCGATTTGTCATGCAGGGTAGTGAAGACAGCCGGTAGAAATAATCGGGGGGAAAGAGAAGCGACGACACACGGACAGCCTGATGGTTAAATGCGCAGAAGACGGTATCCTCCGACATTGTTATGATAAGCACAAATAATGAACTGAAAGCGATGAAGATTATCATGCCGGATAAGGAAGACAGCCAAATGGAATAATCAGAATAAAATGAATAACTATCACAAATGCAATCTGACGGTTCAATCTTTGAAGGAATAAAAATTTCATATCGGATTACTGATCGAAAAATGCCAGCAGCCTTTCTTTATAGTCAGGTGCCTCATCATAAACAGCATGACCATAGTTTTCATAGATGTAGAGTTGACCGCCGGTCCTTTCTGCCATTTCTATGGAGGCGTTCACGCCGAGAACTCTGTCCTGTCGGGCGCCAATGATCAGCAATGGACAGTGAATGCCGTCCAGTCTGTCATATAGATTGAAGCCCTTACAGGCTTTGGCGAGAATGATAAATCGGCTGATTTCAGCGTCGTCAGGCTGACCGATGCTTTGAACGATGTATTCGCCGAATTTTTCATAAAAGTCTTTTGTAAATAGTTCTTTGACAAATGAATTGACCAGGGCATTCATGTTTCTGTTTTGTGCCAGACGGATCCAGTTTTCGATGACTGCATTGTTTTCGGAAGTGAATCTTGATGTTGATGATCCGATAACCAGTTTTTTTACCAGATCAGGACGATCCAAAGCAATCTGAAGTGCAATGGAGCCGCCCTGTGAAATGCCGAGCATAAAGGTATTCTGCAAACCCAGAGAATCCAAGGCTTGGATCGTATCCTGTGCCATGTGATGGATGCTGTAGTTTTCGGGGCAGCTTGTACGGCGCTCAAATACATATACGGTATAGTGCTCTTTCAGCAGCTTGTAGGCATTGGCGACCATCTGTGCGGATTCGGTTACACTTTTAATACTGAGTCCCGGCAGGATCACCGCAGTACGGGGACCATTACCAAAATGGAAGTATTGCATTTCAAACCGTTCATTTTTTACCTTTTGGATATCTATTGCCATAATGGTTTTCCTTCTTTCGGTTTTATTTTATAATATGGTGGAGCAATGCCTTACGCACAGGATAAGGATGCGGAAAGATTACAGCCGACGGGCATTTTGCCGTTGAAAGCTTTCCGAAAGCTTTGTGGATTGATGAAAAAACTGGCTGTTTTATGTCCGGATATTGGTTGCAAAGAGTTGTCGGAAGTTTGCCGTATCGTTTGGCAGAATACCATGTTCAGAAGAGCCGGAATCATGTTACATGAATAGGATAACCGTTTGCGGAAACGGCTGTGTATGCAGCAGGCAGCTTTGTATAATGAATATACGATGAATGATGAAGAACGTATGATAAAAGAACGTATGATAAAAGGCGGCTGAAGCGTTATTTCCATATACAAGTCAGGGTTTCAGATGAGTACATGACATACACTGTATATAGTTGTGCTCCTATATACAAGTCAGGGGAACAGTCATACAAAAAGAAGCCGGAAATGGTATTCCGGCTTCAAAAGCAATATGGACAGTGACGGATCAGTAAGCAACCGGAATGCTTTTCACTGCATTTTCCAGTTCTTCCTGAGGAACACTTCTGTTACTGTTGACAGACAGATAGTATTTTTCAACAGTGCTTTCCTTCATAATCTCAGGCATCATTGCCAAAAACTGATCTACTTCTTCCTCTGTATTATAAATGCCGAAGCTGATACGAACCATTCCTGCGGTTTTAATATCAGCGCAGCCGGCAAACTTGTTAATTTCTTCGTCTGTCAGCTTCATCAGGCGCCATACATACGGATGAGCGCAGAAAGCGCCTCTTCTGGTTGCAACGCCGCCCATTTCAGAAAGGTTTTTGGCAAGGATGAAAGAGTTGATATCACTGAAATTGAAGGAGACTACGCCGACTCTGTCATCAATATTTTCACTGTCGCCGTAAATAATGACGTTATCCAGCTTTTTCAGTCCCTCAATGAGTTTTTTATTCAGCGCCTTTTCGTGCGCTTCAATTTTATCGAAGCCGACTTCCTGCAGAATATCAATTGCCTTGCCCAGCCCTACAACGCCTGCATAGTTGGGGGAGCCTGCCTCATAGACCTCAGGTGCGGACTTGTATTCCTGACGATCGTCTTTTACGATGGTAACGGTTCCGCCGCCGTAGAACTCAGGCTGATGTTTATTCAGCACCTCGGTGAGTCCGACAACAGCGCCGCCGCCGTAGGGAGAGTACATCTTGTGTGCAGAGAATACAAAAAAGTCTATGTTTTCTTCCGGTGTATCGCCGATCATCGAAAAAGCACGGTGTGCCACGATCTGGGCGCCGTCAACGATAATCTTAGCGCCGTACTGATGCGCCATTTTAGCTACTCTGTGTACGTCGGTGACATAGCCTGTTACGTTTGATGCGGCTGTTACGGATATATATTTGATTTTGCCTTCATTTTCCTTGAGAAGCCTTTCGATATCATCATAGATCACACGTCCCTGCTCGTCCACTTCGGCATAGACGACGTTGCAGCGTTCACGCCAGCTAAGATCGTTGGCATGGTGTTCAATGCGGGTGGTCAGAACGAGGTCGTCTTCGCTTTCGATCAGCGCAGAGGCCAGTTTATTCAGACCGTCCGTCGTGTTGTTGACAAAAAAGGCAGTATACGAGTTATCGCCGTCGTCAGCTCCGACAAAATCAATTACCTTGTTTCTCACCTGATTATATACGTCTGTGGAATGGTTGGACTTAGCGGAATAGCCTCGGCCGATAGAGCCGTACATTTCAAACTCTTTGTTAACCTCGTCTTCAACAGGCTTCAGTACCGGTGTGGTGGCGGCATTGTCAAAATTGATCATCGCTTTTTTGGTACCGTCCCTCAGCTCGACAGGCTCGTTGATGCCTACGACCAGATTCCGGATATTGTCGATGGTAACGGGTCCGTCTTGTGTTGCCGGAGTATCCGGTTCTGCAGCGGAAGCATCCGCTGCTTCAGAGTTTTCGGAAGTTTGGGAAGCATTCTGTTGATTATCTGAAGACACAACCTCTGATATCGCCGCAGAAGATCCGCTGTTGTCAGACGGTGATGCCTGAGATTGACCGCAGCCTGTCAGAGTGAAGGACGCAGTCAGACAGATACAAAGAAGCATCGCAAAGATTGTTTTCTTTTTCATAACAAAGACCTCTTTCCTGAATTTTTGACGATTTTGTATTTTTTATGCCATTTTACGACCGGAAAACAGCACTTTTTTATTATTATACATTAAAACAGAAACCGAAGCAATAAATAATGTCATCACTTTATGCATCGCTGCATGGTGAGACTGACAGCGTACAGGGAATACACGCAGATGGTACAGGCATAAACAGAGCGGAATGCAGGGATTCTTAGTTTTTGATGGAATTATAAAGAATTCTGCGGGAACCGCCTTTATCGTCAGTGGCGCCGCTGCGTGCAAACGCAAGAATTACCACGAATAACAGATCCAGATTTTTTTCTTTTGTCAGAATACGGTAAAAACCATGGACCGGTATCTTGCTGCCGACTGTATGCTGTTCTGCGTCGTCTTCGTGAACATACTGGCTTGACGTCTCGACGTAAGCGATTTCTTCGCCATCTCTGAGAATGGAATAGGAAGACGTGAGAATTTTACCGGAAGCAAGCTTGGAGTTCACGCTGATACCGTTTCTTTTGAGGTGCTTCCAGATATCTTCTCCGTCAAAGGTAAAGGTGTAATGGTTATCAAACAGCAGCGAATTCCATTCGGTTTGTTCTTCATGACCGATCAGGTGGGGTGTAGTGGTGTTATGAATATGATCAATGAAATCAAAGCGGAAAGCGCTTGTCAGGCTGAACTTTGTCATTTTGGCTTCATACAGCACCTTGCGGTTTTTATCTTCAATCCGGTGACCGTATTTAGGTGTACCTACATCGGTGAGAAAATACAGTTCACGCTGTTCGCCTTTTTCAGAGGGCGCATAGTGAACCTCGCCTCGGGTTTCTTTCAGCTTTTTGAGGGAAACTTTCTTTTTGATGGTAAGACCGACCACCAGCAGCAGAATTACACCGCCTGCGATGATGAGATAAATGCCGAAGCCCATGCCCGAATGGATTGTTTCCGGATGGTTGGGATCATATTTGATGTCGACAGTTCCGCCTACATGATAAGACGGGCTGTCAGAATCCAACACACGGGTATATTCCTTGTCCTTGACCGTGTATCTGATGGTGACAATACGCCTGACGTCGCCCTCGGTATCGGGGGCCGGCACGTAATCAGGGTCATTTTCAATAGAGATGATAGTAGCTGTTGCCGTTTCAAAGCCGGACGACTGGAAGAATGTCATCCAGATACCTGCTGCCAATGCAATGGCAGCGATGATGGCAGCAAAAATTTTGAAACCGATTCCTTTGATGGAGAACATCCATATCCGCTCCTTTTCGAATAGAATAAAGTGTAAGTAAATTTAGCGGTTAAATAGTAGAGTAGATAAGTAATTGCATCTGTAATATAACATATTATTTTCCCTGTGTCAATAGTCTATGCGGATTTTTTGCTTTCTGAGAACAGAAAAAAACAACCTTAACACCAATGTTTCACCGAAACGGCCAGTAGGTATTGCCGAAAACCTGTTCGGTATAATGTTTCATATACTCATATTTTGCTTTCAGATGAGGATATGTCAGGAAATAGTCTTTCATACTGTCGTAAAAGGCAGCTTCCGAATAAGAAGCAGACAAGACAGGATCCTGCGGATCGTCCGTCATGTATTCAATAAAAGTTGCCCTGTCCTCTTGCGGGTTGACGCAGGAATAGTAGGAGATGACACACACCTGATCCTTGTCTTTGTTTTCCGTCAGCATATACGGTGTGCCGCTCTGGTCTTCAAGATATCCTTTCTGTTCATAACGGTAGCTGAAGCCTTCTGCGTTCAGCGCCGACCATTCTCCGATGCCGAAGGCGTTTTCTATATGGCCGGTAATACAGGATTCGGTGTTGTGCCACATTTCATGATGAAAATTAAAATCCAGGGGAAGAAGCTCCTCCGGAAGAGAAGGAATGACCATATAATACCATGCGCCTACATGATGTGAATAAGCGTATGCGTCACGCAGTCCGGTTTTGCTTTCGACTGACTGGACAATCATAATTTTCAGACCGCCTTCGCCCTTAAAGTCCCGGAAGGTTTCAAAGTATTCTTTTCCGTAGAGCTTCAGCAGCTTTTCCATAGCATTCAGGGTCAATTCGGTGGTTTGCACCTGTTCTTCTTCTGTGAAATACATTTCGCCTTCTTCAATAGAGATGTTGTTGAATTCCGTATCATTGTTGACGTTTTTTATTTCGTTGCCGATCAGTATGCTGACGGCATATTTCTTCTCCAGTTCATCTGCTTTCAGACGCATTTCCTGTAAATGAGAGCCGCAGGAAAAAACGTCCGGTTTGTTTTTTCCTTCTTGCGCGGCGGCAGACAGAGTGACAGAAAAGTCAGCTTTTGCAGGATTGATCAGATACAGTGAGTGTGCGGAATCAGGGTCTGTTCCGGCAGTCAGAGCGATGAGAGAGCTTTTTGGCAGAGCATAGGGCGTATAGGTGGAATCGTCCGAAAATTCCGGAAGAAGGGCTTTTGTACCGTTTTGGGTGTTGAACAACGCAACACAGTCATTTCCTCCGGCGGTTTCATAGGGCGGGAAGGTGCCGATCACCAGACCGCTTCGGTTCATCAGACTGAGCTGATAATGCCCGCCGGTGCGGTAGACGGTCGGAGCGCTTTGCGATGGAGAAAAAACACAGAGCTGACTTTCGGGATATTCTGTCTGTTCATTTGCCTGACGGCAGGCAAGGAATCCGTTGTCACAAAAATAATAGTCCGAGAATTCGTTCGTATTATCAATAAAGGTATGTGTGTTGTCTGTCAGCGAACAGCAAAGATAATCATAGGGATAGGGAGAATCATCATGAACAGTGCCTGTACGGACGATTACGGTATGGCTGTCATCCGGCTGCATATCTTCCAGTCGGCCGTTGACCTCCAAATTCAGCAGCGTTTTGACATTGCCCTCAAGATCAATCTGTTTCAGTGTGCCGGCAGTGGTATAAATGCAGTTGTCTTCCTGCCGGTACAGCAGCTCTGACGAATCAACAGGGAACTGTTTCAGCAGGCTGCCCTTGTCATCATACAGCTTTATCGTATTGTTATAGTTATCATTCATAATGACGGTACCGTCCCGGCTGATTCCCAGTAACTGATCCCCTTCCTCTGCTGTCATCTCCCTGACAATCTTATCCTGTACGGGGTCTATATAGAGCAGCTTTTTTTCAATATACAGAAAATCATTTTCCTTTTTACTGTTGTGCTGAAAAACGGCGATCAAGCCGTCCGGCGCTTCGGCAACAGCACGGATAACGGCGTCTGAAGTGATGCATTCCAGTTTTTTGATCAGCGGAAGGCTGCTGAATGAGGGTATGGCGAAGGACGGTTCTTCTGAGGGTATATTGGTTTCATCAGTGTCCGTGACCGATGATGAAGAGCCGCTGACAGAACGGCTGTCGCTGTCTTCGGAGTCGGCTGCCGTGTCTGATAGAACGGACGCATCAGAGCGGTCCGGCGGGGCAGAGCAGGCGGAAAGTGCTAATAACAATGTCATGCACAGACAGAGAAATTTCCTTATTTTCATTATGTTGCCTCCGTTGATGATGGTATGGTGAAGACCAAAATTGTTTTTGATTGATTGTTATTGTACTGCGGAGGTTAATGCTCGTCAAGAAGCAATCTGTGTTTTTTTGTAATCAGGAAAACCGACAGCAATTCATCTGTGCTGTTATCAGCGCAGATGATGATAGCTGCCGTCAGTCTGCTGACAGGCTGCCTGCTGTGACGCAGTACGTCGTCAGAGCATTAATGCTATGTGATATTCAAATTGTAAAATAAGGATGAAAGACGGATAAACTCTGCATTTTAGCAAAAATTTCGCTGCTTGGATCTGCACCAAATGGGTGCAGAAAACCAGATGCGCTAAAATGCTTGAAATCCCCGATTCTATGCGGATTTTCAATGTTTTCTAAAAATTCGGTTTTACGGATTCAGGTCTATACACAACAAAAAGGGCTGCCGCAAAACACATGGTTTTGCGGCAGCCGCTAATTTGCTTTTCGTGGTGCGTAAATGCCGGTACAGATTACGCTGCCGGAGCGAGCGAGGCTTCTTCAGATGTCTGAGAGTAGGGGGTCATCTTGAAGTCACCGTAGATGGTAGCAAATTCGTTTTTCATGGAAACGGTTTCCATACCCATCTTGTCGCAGTCTGCTTTGAAGGAAGCAGCCGTATCCGGATTGCCGTGATCTCTGTCAATATCATCACACAGAAGCATATACGCTTTGCCGCCGTGCTGCATGACGTACTGTCCCATAGCCAGGTCGCCCGAGCTGTTGCCGAAGGCTAAAACAGGACAGGTACCGATATCGTTGATGATGCTGACAACCTTGTTCAGCATCAGGTTTTTGAACTCTACGCTGCCGTCAAAGACGATTTTTTCATCTGCTGCGGGGGTATAGTCACGGGCTTTGACGTCGTCACTCTTACCCTCTGCGGTGATACCGAACCTTGTGCCGATCACCTGATAAGAGGGAACCCACTGCCCCAGAGTATCCATTGACAGTTCACGCAGCATATTGACTTCGGCGCCGCTGTTGATATATACCTTAAAGCCGTTGTCGGACAGATACTGAATCAGTGAAACCATTGGTTTGTAGTAGCCGTCGGCATAAGTCATATTCTCAAAACCGACAACGGGCTGTGACAGGAACTTGCGGACGTATTCACGATAGTCCTCAACGGTCATGCCCTTGAAAGCGTCTGCAATAATATTGCCGGAAGAACGGGGTGCTTTCGGTTTTTCTGTTCCGTTGACAAGCGCTTTTTCCAGCTCTGTGCAATAAGCAACGTCTTCCGGATTGCCTTTGTAGGTGTCGTCATGAACCAGCCGGTGTATCATCAGACACTGGTCTACATAGGTGGGGAAGAGCTCGCCGTAAAGAGTTCCGTCGGAATCAAAGACAGCGATTCTTTTTTCGGCAGGAAGGAACTTGTCCGACGTTTCGTCTGTTACTTCCGAAACGAATGCGATAATGGATTTCATCGCAGGGGAATCCGCTGTCCAGTTGTCAATCGAGGTGACTTTTTCCGGCTGAGCGGCTTGTTGATCGCTGCTTTGGCTGTCCGTGCTGCCGTCGGATACGGCGGATACTCCGGACGTGACGGCAGCTTCGGTTTTTCCGTCTGTTTTCGTGCCGCAAGCTGCCACAGAGAGTGTGAGGATTGCTGCCGCAAGGAGTGCGGCAATTCTTTTTTTCATGTTGGTTGCCCCCTTAAAATAATAGGATAGATGAATCATATAACCAATCACCGATGTCCCCCACCTCTTAGGCGGGTGCCATTCGGACTTTCAGTGGGGGTTATCATCCCCCACTGAAACCCCGAGGAGCTAAAGCTCCTGCGGTGAGGTTGCCTTGTCGCAGCCGATGTTAAGCGAGCTTACATCGGGCTTTGCTCCGAGTTAAATATTCCTCTTTCAGAATGGACAATCTGTCCAGATCATAATACATTCCGTCTTTATACAAATCCTGCCGGAGCGTTCCCTCGTACCGCATTCCGAGCTTTTCCATCACCCGTCTGGAAGCGCCGTTAATGCTCATACATACTCCGTTGATTTTCTGAAAGCCCAGCTCTGAAAATCCATAGTGAATCATAGCTTCTGCCGCTTCAGTGGCAAAGCCCATTCCCGTTACCCGGCTGTCCATATAATACGAAATATCTCCGTGGTGATGCGTCCAGTCGATGTTGATCAGCCCCACGTTGCCGATATACCGTCCGGTTTCCCTTAAAAAAACCCCGTATTCATACGCACAGCCCTGCCTGCGGTTATCCTTGATGACCCTGAACCACCACCGTGCCCTGAGTCTGGAATAGTTTTGCGGAATGCCATACGTTGTGGGATAGATTTCAGGCTGACGAATCACTGCCAAAAAATCATCAATATCCTTTTTGGTATATTCCCGAATGATCAGCCGATTGGTCAAAAACTGCCGCTGATACATTTTTGCCTACCTCCGTACAAATGCAAAACAGGACCGTTTCTGATCCTGTCAAAAACGATCCTGTCATTTACCACTCAGCCGTTATAAGAATAGTTCGGCGCTTCTTTGGTGATCTGAATATCATGGGGATGACTTTCTTTCAGACCTGCACCGGTAATTCTGACAAATCTCGCTTTGTCATGCAGTTCCTGAATAGTGGCACAGCCTGTGTAGCCCATGCCTGCTCTCAGACCGCCCATCAACTGATAGATTGTATCGGACAGAAGTCCCTTATACGGCACTCTGCCTTCTACGCCCTCGGGAACCAGCTTTTTATTGCCGGACTGGAAATAACGGTCGGCACTGCCTCTGCCCATAGCACCAAGGCTGCCCATACCACGATATACCTTGAACTGTCTGCCCTGATAGATTTCGCTCTCTCCGGGAGATTCCTCACAGCCGGCTACCAGCGAACCGATCATGACGACACTGCCGCCTGCAGCCAGTGCCTTGACGATATCGCCCGAATATTTAACGCCGCCGTCTGCAATAACGGGAATGTTATGCTTGGAAGCCTCGCTTGCTGCATCAAAGATAGCGGTAATCTGCGGTACGCCGATACCTGCAACGATTCTGGTCGTACAGATAGAGCCGGGGCCGATACCAACTTTTACGCAGTCTGCACCTGCGTCAATCAGTGCCTTAGCGGCTTCTGCCGTAGCAATATTGCCGGCTACAAGCTGCACATCAGGGAATGCCTTCTTCACTCTGGCAACGGAATTGATGATGTTATTGTTATGGCCGTGAGCCGAATCCAGTACCAGTACGTCGACGCCCGCCTTCACCAGCTCGTCCACTCTTTCCAGAACGTCGGGTGTACCGCCGATAGCAGCGCCGCAGAGCAGTCTGCCGTTTTCATCTCTTGCGCTGTTGGGATACTGTACGGATTTCTCAATATCTTTGATGGTAATAAGACCCTTCAGCATACCTTCCGCATCAACCAGCGGCAGCTTTTCTATCTTATGCTTTTTCAGAATCTGCTGTGCCTCCAGCAAGGTCGTTCCTACCGGAGCAGTAATCAGGTTCTGATTCGTCATAACGGCAGCAATTTTCTGACTGTAATCGCTTTCGTCCATAAAACGAAGGTCACGGTTCGTGATGATACCCACTAACTTGCCGTTCTCACAGATCGGCACACCGGAGATTTTGTACTTAGCCATCAGTTTGTTAGCGTCATAAACGTAATGATGGGGTGTCAGTGAGAAAGGATTGACAATAACACCGTTTTCGGAACGCTTTACTCTGTCAACCGCATCTGCCTGCTGTTCAATCGTCATATTCTTGTGAATAATTCCTACGCCACCTTCACGGGCAATCGCAATTGCCATGCGTGTTTCGGTGACGGTATCCATAGCGGCTGTCATCAGCGGCGTATTGAGCTTGATTTTTTTTGTCAGATAGGTGCTGACATCTACATCCTTCGGCTGCACGTCCGACTCGCCGGGAATCAACAGCACGTCGTCAAATGTCAGTCCTTCTTTACCGAATTTTGCGTTATAGTCTGTGGTTATCATCCTATAATCTCCTCCGTTTCTTCTTATTTTTCTATTATTTAGTACTTCATTATACCACAAAGGAGAAAATTATAATTCTATATTAGAATTATAATCATTTCTTCCTTGTAAATTTTCTGTCAAATATTTTACAAAAAAATAGTCATTTTTCTGTATATATCTACCAAGATTTGCTAACGAAATCCTTTCAAAAAAACACGCTTTCTTTATCATCAAAAGAAAGCGTGTTTCAAAACTCCTTACAGCTCCGACTTTATCGGGCAATTATTTTTTGATCACGTCAATACCCATATACGGACGCAGAACCTCCGGCACGGTTACGGAACCGTCTTCATTCTGATACTGCTCCACAATAGCGGGAATGACACGGCTGGTAGCAAGACCGGACGCATTCAGCGTATGAGCAAAATGCATTTTCTTATCCTCGCCTCTGTAACGGACGTTGCCTCTTCTTGCCTGATAGTCACGGGCATTGGAAGCAGAGCTTACTTCTTTATATATCTCCATGCTGGGAATCCATACTTCGATATCGTATGTTCTTGCCATGGAGAACGAGCAGTCACCGGCAGCCAGCTTGCTCAGACGATAGTGCAGACCCAATTCCTGAACCAGTCTTTCCGCCTTTTCTACCAGTTCCTTAAAGGCAACGTCAGACTTATCGTCTTCCGTATACTGCACCATCTCTACCTTATTGAACTGATGTCCTCTGATCATACCTCTTTCCTCACTGCGGTAGCTGCCGGCTTCACGGCGATAGCAGGGAGTATAGGCGATATATTTCTTAGGCAGCTCTTCGATCGGAATGATCTCATCTCTGTGAAGATTGACCAGTGCTGTTTCCGCTGTGGGCAGCATAAAGCGTTCTTCATTACTGGTAGGATTCTTGATCCAATATACCTCATCGGTAAACTTCGGGAACTGACCTGCTACATAACCACACTGATAACCCAGCATATGGGGCGGAAGTATAAACTCAAATCCATCGTTGATATGCTCATTGATAAAGAAGTTCAGCAGCGCCCATTCCATTCTGGCGCCCCAGCCTCTGTATACCCAGCTTCCGGCGCCGCCTAATTTTGCACCTCTCTGATAATCAATCATGCCAAGGCTCTCACAAAGCTCCACATGATTTTTCATCGGAAAACTGAACACAGGCTTTTCACCAAACGTATGTAACGGCTCGTTCTGTTCCTTGCCGCCTGCGGCAACGTCTTCGTCGGGAAGGTTCGGCAGTGACAGCAGCAGATCTGTCTGCTTGCCCTCCAGCTCGGTGATCTTTGCGTCGCCGTCTTTAATCTGCGCTACCAGTTCCTTCATCTTCGCCATAATCTCAGAAGCATCTCCGCCTGCCTTTTTAATCTGCGGAATCTGCTTGCTGGCAGCATTCTGTTCTGCCTTCATCGCCTCTACCTTGCCCATCTGCTCACGCTTCTGAGCGTCCACCGCAAGAATCTCATCAACAACAGCGTCCAGATCCATTTCTCTTTTCTTGATCCTTGCCTTTACCTCTTCGGGCTTTTCTCTGAGGTACTTGATGTCTATCATGTTCATTCTCTCCTTTGAAAAATGCTTTTATATTATTCCGCCATGCGACGGATTAAATACCTGTTTTGTCATCATGCTTCCGGTTTTATCCGAACAGCTTTGCCAGCTCTCCCAGATCCTCTTCGCTGTAAAACTCGATCTCCAGCACACCGCCTTTATCCTTGCCGTTCACAACCTTGACCTTTCGGCTGAGGTGTTCATTCAAAGCCAGCTCTACCTCATCATAAAACGAATTTCTTTGATGAACGGCTGTCGGCTTTGTCTGTTTTTTGCCGGCATTGATCGCTTTGGCAGCCTTTTCAATATCTCTGACGGTCAGATCATTCTTTTCAATCAGCTCCGCAATTCTAAGCTGTTCCTCCGCATCATCAATACTCAAAAGTGCTCTGGCGTGACCGGAAGATATCTTTCCTTCCCGGAGAAGGTCCAGCACCGGCTCTGCCAGATTCAGCAGCCGCAGCGAATTGGCAACCACCGGACGGCTTTTGCCGACAGATTTTGCTATTTCCTCCTGCGTCAATCCGTACTGATCCTGCAGAACCTTATACCCCATTGCTTCTTCCACCGGATTAAGGTTTTCACGCTGCAGGTTTTCAATCATAGAAATCTGCATCATCTCCGCATCTGACATTTCACGGATAATGACCGGAACCTCAAACAAACCTGCCATACGGCTTGCCCGCCAGCGTCTTTCTCCGGCAACCAACTGATAGCCGCCCTCCGGCAGAGGTCTTACCAGCAGCGGCTGCAGCACCCCGTGTACGGCAATGGAATCTGCCAGTTCACGCAGACTTTCTTCGTTAAAATCACGTCTCGGCTGAGAGCGGTTAGGCTCTATTTCAGAAATCTTCAATGTCACCGCAGCTTCGGAATCCTCCGCATCATTCTCAAGAAAAATCGCATCCAGACCCTTGCCGAGTCCTCCTCTTTTGGCTGCCATAAAACTCCTCCTTATCGGTTATTCTCTATCAGCTCCCGACACAGGTCCATATATGAAACGGAGCCTTTGCAGGATTTGTCAAAATACATAATAGGCATTCCAAAGCTGGGTGCTTCCGACAATCGCACGCCTCTTGGAATAACCGCCGAAAATACTTTTCTCGGAAAAAACCGCTTGACCTCGTCTACAACCTGCTGTGTCAGGTTCAGCCTGCCGTCATACATGGTCAGCAGCACGCCTTCAATATCAAGATACTGATTATAGCGTCTTTTTATTTTTCTGACGGTACTCATCAACTGCGACAAGCCCTCCAGCGCATAATATTCCGGCTGAATCGGTACCAGCAGCGTATCCGCCGCACAAAAGGCATTGGTTGTAATCAGTCCCAGAGAAGGCGGACAGTCTATCAGAATAAAGTCATAGTCCGCTTTGATCATGATCAAAGCGTTTTTGAGTCTTGCTTCTCTTTTTTCAACGTCTACCAGCTCTATTTCTGCCGCCGCCAGCTCTATGCCGGACGGAATAATATCCAGATTATCAAAATTGGTTTTGATCACTGCATCCTCTGCCTTCACGCCGTCTACCATCACACTGTAGGAAGAATATTCCACTGTACGCTTGTCTACACCGACGCCGCTCGTCGCATTGCCCTGAGGATCTATATCTATCAAAAGGACTTTTTTTCCCAGCTTGCCGAGTCCTGCGGCGGTATTCACCGCCGTTGTCGTTTTGCCGACGCCGCCCTTCTGATTAGTCACTGCAATAATTTTTCCCAAAACAGTCCCTCCAACCGTTATGATCTTTCCTTTTTCCACAATACCACACTATTATATCATGTTTATTGGCAAATAGCAATGTTTCCGAAAAGTTTCCGGAAAACTTGACGAAGAAATACGGATATCCTTTCCGCCGCTTCATCTGTAATACTGTTATCGTAAGAAAACGTTTTACGCGCCTGTCGCCGGAGTATTTCGCAAGCTTTTCATTTGTATCCTTTAATAGGTTTCGTGTGATGAGGTTGTCTGCAGAATGTATGAACCACTGCTACAGAATATCACGTCCGGTGAGTATCTCTCAGAATCACGCTGCCGCTGCAGGGCATTACCGCATCCTCCAGCATCACAGTTCCTACACTGTCCGCTGTAATCGTACCGGAAAGAGGATTTTTCACCGAATCAATATGCCCGATAATATCCGCCTCAACCTGAGAGTATTCAAAGGAAAGATCACAGTTGTTCATCGTACAGTTGATCAGCTTCAGCCCCTTGCAATAGCAAAAAGGCTGCGTTCCCTCTATCTGACAGTTGATCAGTGTCAGATTTTCGGAATACCAGCCCACATATTCCCCTTTTACAACGCTGTCACGAACCACCGTATTTTTACTGTGCCAGAAAGCGTCCTTCGTGTCCAGTACGGAATGGCTGATGGTCAGGCGGTCCACATACTGAAACGAGTATTTTCCCTTCATCCGAATGTCTGTCAGCTCAATATCACTGCTGTCCAGAAACAGATATTCTGACTGCACCGCACCTTGCGACAGCTTGATCCGGCTGCATTTCCAGCCGAATTCATCAGAAATAATATCGCAGCCGCACAGTTCAATCCTATCGCATTCTCTGAGTGCCTTGATGCCTCTCATTTTAGTGTCCAAAATTTTTCCGTTTTTGCAATACCAGAGTGCTGCCCGTGTTGCTTCTTCCAGCACAACTCCCTTCAGGCTGAAATCTTCATTGTGCCAGAAAGGATAGCGCAGCGCAAAACAGCAGTCTTCTGCCTTAATATTTCTTGCTTCCTTTAATACAGACTCTCCGTCCTGCTCTCCTGCAAATTCGCAATTGATAACTTCTGTATCCGTCAGGTGATACAAAGCTCTCTCTTCATCAAAACGCTGATTTTCAATTCTTTTCATTATCAAACCCTCTTTCCGTTGCCCTTATACTATATTATAGCATATTTTTCCGCAAATGGAATCCCTGAATATCTACACGCACCAAACCGACGCTGCCGTATTTCTCAACCGTTCCCTCTCCGATCTCCGGTCAAGATGTTTCTTCGCTTTCATCTGCGCTACGCTTCATTCAGCCCCTCATACATTATAACCACCGCCGGCAATGCGTCATGAATCGTTTTTCTTCAATCATAGCTGTTGCCCGAGCTGTCAGGATACCCGGCGTCTTTTCTCGCCTGCCAACCATATAACGAACCAAAAAGCATACTTCCGTCTTTGCAGAAAGATGTGTGCTTCATGAAATGTTTCACATGAAACATTCCCCACTGAAACAAAAACAACAGTTGAGTGTTTTCGCTGTTTATGGTATAATTCAATTATACTATCATTTACAAACGGGGAATGACTATGGAAAAGACCATCGCTGCCATTTCTACTGCCAACGGAGTAGGCGGTATCGGCGTCATCAGAATATCGGGAGAGAATGCTCTCGCCGTGGCGGAAAAAGTGTTTTGCTCCGTCAACGATAAAAAAATCGAAGAAATGAAAGGCTACACCGCCGCTTACGGCAGAGTCACAGATGACGGCGAAGTCATAGACGAAGCCGTAGCGCTTGTTTTTCGGGCGCCTCACAGCTACACGGGCGAAGACGTGGTGGAGTTGTCCTGTCACGGCGGATTATATGTTACCAAAAGAGTGCTGCGGGCTGTGCTGAAAAACGGAGCCGTGCCTGCTGAAGCAGGAGAGTTTACCAAACGAGCATTTCTGAACGGAAAGTTAGGACTAACCGAAGCGGAGGCGGTCATGGATATCATTTCCGCCAGAGGCTCACAGTCTGCAAGAGCAGCGCTGTCGTGCCGGGAAGGAAAGCTGAGGGAACGAATCGACAAGGTACGGGATACGCTGGTAAATGCGGCTGCCCATCTGTCGGCGTGGGCAGACTATCCGGAAGAAGACATTCCGGAAGTCAGTACAGAACAGCTCAGCCGGACCATTGAACACTGTAAAGAGGAGCTTCGGGAACTGCTGAACAGTTACGACGCCGGCAGGATCATGCGTGAAGGTGTCGATACCGTCATAGCCGGCCGCCCCAACGTAGGAAAATCCACCATTATGAATCTTCTGTCCGGCTGTGAACGCTCCATTGTTACCAATATACCCGGTACGACCAGAGATATTATTGAAGAAACGGTTATGCTGGGCGACATACCGCTGCGGCTGTCCGATACGGCAGGCATTCATGCCACCGATGATCCGGTAGAGCTTATCGGCGTGGAACGTGCAAAAAACAGACTGCTTCAGGCAGGTCTTGTGCTGGCGGTATTCGATTCGTCCCGTCCGCTTTCCGAGGACGACAAAGCGTTGATTGACCTGCTGACAGACGCCCCCGCCCTTGCGGTCATTAACAAAACCGATCTCCCCACAAAGCTGGACGCCACTTACATTCAGCAGCACGTCAAGCATATTGTCATGTTGTCGGCAATAGCCGGCGAAGGCGCCGAAGAACTGGAAAGGCAGGTTGCCGAGATTATCGGTACCTCCGGACTTGACGCTTCCCAGGGCATTCTTGCCACCGAACGTCAGCGCAGTGCGGCAGAAGCGGCTCTGCATTCTTTGTCGGAAGCCGCCGAAGCAATTCTGCTTGGCGTCACGCTGGACGCCGTTACTGTCACCATTGAAGAAGCAATCGACCATCTGCTGGAGCTGACCGGCGAAAGGGTTACCGAAACCGTCGTCTCTCAGGTATTCTCACATTTCTGCGTAGGTAAGTAATCAGCAGGGACTCTTTCATGGGAGTCCCTGCTGATTTATTTTTTATCCTGAATTTTTTATGCTGAACTTTTTTACGGTTTTGAAAATAACAACTGTTATTATAGATAGAAGTATGATGATACTTCGAAAAAATACAAAGGGAGGTTCAAAGCGTGAACGAAAAAACAATTGAGTCAGGTCTTCGGAAAAGCAATGAAAGTGCGTTGGCAGAAGCCATACGGCACTATTCACCGCTGGTCGCCACCATCATAAAAAACATATCACGAGGCGCACTGACCACAGAAAATATGGAAGAGGTTCTGTCTGACGTATTCATTACACTGTGGAACAACAGATCAAAAATAGCCGAAGGCAAACTGAAAAGCTATCTTTGCTGTATCGCTAAAACCAGAGCCATCAATAAGCTTTCCACCATAAAACAGAATCTGGTGGATATTGAGGACTACGATCCGGAAGACGATTTCTCCATTGAAGACGCTACCGAAACAAAAGATATCAACCGTGAGCTGAATGAAATCATTGACACGATCACAGAACCCGACAGAGAGATTCTGATGCGGTATTACTTCTATTACCAACCCGCATCCAAAATCGCCGCCGTCTTAGGCATTAACGTTGAAACAATCCGATACCGTTTGAAACGAACCAAAAACAAACTAAAAGAGAAACTGACCGAAAGGGGGTTCAATTTATGAAAACCACATTCAAAAACGAAATCAACAAATTTGAAAAAAGCTACATCAGCAACGAAGACAACATTATCGAACCCGTCGAATATAGTATAGAAAGAGTGACAGAAAAAGTTATGAGCGCCATCAGACACAAACCAAACAAAAAGAAAAGGTGGGTTCCCATCTTAGCAGCAGCCGTTTTGCTGACCGCCGCTATCGGCACTACCGTATTGGCAGCTACGGGCGTATGGAATCCTTTTGCAGAAAAAATACCCGGCAACACAAACAACCTGAAGGTACTTTCCAACGATTCTTTCCGCTTTACTTCGTCTGACGATAACCTGCAGGCAGAATTTGCCGGATACGTGGGTGACGACGACTTCGCTCTGGCAGCCATCAACATCACCAAAAAAGACGGGCAGCCCATTATCAAGGATGACGGCATTCTTGAAGGTAAAGACGAAATCTCCAAAAACGGCTATACCTATCGTCTGGATTCAGAGTATATCAGAGAAAACGGCTTCGAGCCGGAATCGCCGGAATATTATCTCAGCAATGACAAAAAAACACTGACACTGTATCTTACCGTTAATCTTCCTTCCGGCAATATGCAGCACACAACCGTTCACTTCGATTCAAAGGAGCTGTATGCATACAACATTACGGAAAAATACACGGAATATGCCTATAACCCGACCCAGAAGGTGCAGCGTATCAGAGTATCACCCGAAGGTGACGGAAGATATTTCCTGACAAAATTTGAAGGCGATAAATATGTGGAATACGGCATTACCACAAAAGCCTACGATCTCCCCTATTCCGTTTATCTGGAATTGGACGAAAAACCGGAAGTATTTCTGAAAAAAGAGGTTGACGCCGAAGCCTTGCCCAACCTGATCCGTCCCGGCGAATCGGTGGAGATGCAGCTTTCCCACTTCAAGCTCAGGCTCACACAGCACAAATCCATAACAGACGCCGAAAAAACCGCCTTGGAAACCAAACTGAAAAACAGTTCCTCAAACGGAACCTACGATCTTGCCAACGAACTGTCACCCTTCATCAAAAACAACCCATACTTTAAAGATACCCCTCACCTGATCCATGCCATGGACTCCGGCATCGTCATGAAGGACGGCAGAAAAATATTCCTTGCACAGGACGGCAACAAAACAACAATCCGACAGGACGCTGAGGACAAGAACAAATGGAACGTGGACACTTCCATGGATCTGTATTTCATAGAGTTTCCTTTAGATTCAATCTATCAAAACATTATCAAAGACCAACTGCTCAAAGTGGCAGTCAACCCTTCTGACATTGCCACTGTTGTAATAGAGGGCAACACTGTCTATACGGCTGAGGGATTTGAAAATACAGAATTCAAAACAAACCGCTTAATGGGCAATGTATGGACCTCCGACGACGTATGCAATATTCTGAATGGTTATACATCAGATCTTCGTTTGATGATTGTGGACGAGGGTCTTGATGATGAACTGACGTATGAGGGCGTAAAGATGAAATTAAAGGTTCACGGCAGCAAAGAGGAAATTCTCTCCTGCATTGAGCGCCTGGAAACAGAAACGATCAGAAATCTGTTTATCAGAAGCATTACTCTTGCACCCGATGAGAACAACACTTATTTCATGGAAATGAAACTGTTCAATCCTTATAGTTATTTCCCTGACGATGACCCCGTCTACATTACCCTGACAAAGAACCACTGGAGCAGTATCTGCAGCGACTACTTCACAGAAAACCGCACGCCGGACAGCAGCGTTTCCTTCCGTATCACAACACCGGACAAAATCATGGAAGAAGCGCCGGACGATGATCTGTATGATGACAATGTCATTGACCATGTTCTGCCGATCGCCAAAAATCCTGTCAAAGAACCTGAAAAAGCTCCTCTGATTCAATCCGACATGAGCAAGCTGACAAAAAAGGTCTGGACGGAAGAAGAAGTACGCAAAATCATTCACGGAGAAAACGGTCAGCCTATCCCGAAGGATCAGTATACGTATTCCCCCGTATCTCCGGCAGACATGGACACCCAAAGCGGTGATAACACTTATTCTTTCCGTACCGAATTTACAAAAACCGGACTTTACAACTTTATCAATGAAATGGCTGTTTATGAAGAATCCAATCTGTTCATTACAGACATAGAACTGACTGCAAACGAATCAAACAACGGTATGTATCAAGCCGAGATTCGTCTGGTCAATCCTGTAAGAGTTGACACCGAAGGTGATTTTTCAGAAGAAACTGAAGACTATGATATTGCCTGCCATTACGGTTCCATTGACAGAGCCGGAATCTACTCGGATCTGCTGGACGTTGTAAAGAATTATGATATGGACTATCTGCGTCTCAATTATCCCCGACAGATAAAACAACAATCCGTCACCGCACACGCATCTCATAGCGCAAACGGTTATATCAAGCTTCTCGGCAGAAACATGACGCTTGATGATTGTATCCGGTTCAAATCAGAGCAACTGGGCGTACAGTCCACCTTCATGTCAACAGGATCTCTTGCTATGAAAAGCGTCGACGACCCGTATACCGGAAATGAATCCGTGAGCATTCATCTTGATTTATATACACTTGACTATTTCAAATAATTTTCCGACTTTTTCACGATGATTCTTTATCCGAGCCTTTGTTTAGCGCTGCCCGACCCTTCAGGGGATCGGGCAGCATTTCTTTTTGATGTCATCCGGTTTTGATGATATAATGTTCATGCATTTCATAAATTAAAAAAAATAATGAAGTTTTTTTACCTATTTGTAAAGTAAGCCTGTTATTAAGGATAGAAGCTTCAATAATACACAGGGAGGTCAAAAGCATTGGACGAAAAAACGATAGAAGCAGGCCTGCGGCAGAAGAACGAGCAAGCACTTGCCGAAGCAATCCGCTATTATTCCCCGCTGGCAGCAACCATTATTAACAATATTTCAAGAGGCTCACTTACTTCCGAGGACATTGAAGAGGTACTTTCCGACGTATTCATTACGCTGTGGAACAACAGTGAAAAAATAGCAGAGGGAAAGCTGAAAAGTTACCTTTGCTGCATTACAAAAACCAGAGCGATCAATAAGCTGTCTGCCGTCAAGCATAATTTAGTCAGCCTTGATGACTATGATCCGGAAGATAACTTCTCCATTGAAGACGAAACCGAAACAAAAGACATCAACCGTGAGCTGAATGAAATCATCAGTACCATTACAGAACCCGACAAAGAGATTCTGATGCGCTACTATTTTTATTACCAGTCTGCACCCAAAATAGCCACTGCCTTAGGCTTTACCGTTGAAACAATTAAATACCGTCTGAAACGAACCCGCAACATACTCAAACAAAAGCTGACAGAAAGGGGTTTTAGTCTATGAAAACAACATTACAAGATGAAATTAACAACTTTGAAGAAAGCTACATCAACAACGACAGCCAATTGGTTGAACCTGTTCCCTACAACGTAGACAACGTAACGAAAAAAGTCATGAAATCTATCAAAAAGAAACCTGTGAAAAAGAAAAAATGGATTCCTGTATTAGTAGCAGCCGTTCTGCTGACAGCAGCTATCGGCACGACTGTATTGGCATCTACCGGTGTATTCACACCCTTCTCCGGCAAGCTTCACGGAGATACCAGCAACCTGAAGGTGTATTCCAACGATTCTTTCCGCTTCACTTCATCGGACGATAACCTGCAGGCAGAATTTGCCGGATTTGTCGGTGATGAAGATTTTGCCCTTGCCGCTATCGAAATTACCAAAAAAGACGGTCAGCCCTTTATTTCAGAGGACGGCGTTCTCAGCGGTCAGAGCAAGCTCGCCCAAAGCGGCTATTCTTACCGTGCGGAATCAGACGATCATAAAGAGCAGGACGCTAAAACAGAATTGCCGGATTATTATCTGAGTAAAGACAAAAAGACACTGACGCTGTATCTGACTGTCAACACAGCTTCTGACGATACGGAAAAAACCATTCTCAGCTTCGATTCCCAGAAGCTTTATGCCTACAGTATAAAGGATAAGATCAGTGAAAGCAATCTTTTTACAACCGACTATTTAGACGACAGCGTTGAAAACGACGCTATTCTTCATCTATACGAAGACAATAAGTATATGAAATACAGCATTTCAACAACAGCTTACGATCTTCCCTATTCTGTTTATCTGGAGCTGAATGAAATGCCGGAAGTATTTCTGAAACAGAAGATAGGGGAAGAAAAAGCCTGCAATCTGATCAAATATAAAGAACAGTTAGAAATGACCGTTTCACCCTTTAAGATCAAATTCACTCAAAACAAAACCTTTACCAATTCAGAAATCAGAAACATTCATAAAAGATTGAACGACTACGGTTATCAAGATAATCAGGCCGTCTGCGATATTCTGTCCCCCGTCAATAATAGCGAGGATTGCATACAGGTGCTGAATTCAGGCGTCATGACGAAGGACGGCAAGCGTTATTATCTGATTCAGAAAGAAATTCCGACAAAACTGGAATTAGACCGGAATGATAAAAGCAAATGGAATGTGACGACAAAGCTGGACCTGTTCTTTACAGAGTATCCCCTCGACTATTATACAGCCGTTAACCATTATAATAAATTATCCTTTGTCGTCATCGACCCTGCCCAGATCGGCGCTATTATCATCAACGGAAATACGGTCTATGCAGCGCCCGGCTGTGAGGATATGGAACTTAGTCAGCCCAAAGCACTGGGACAAGAATGGAATTTGAGTGAGCTCAAGGAGCTGCTGAAAGAAACACCCTTAGACTTAACCTCTTGTTCAATAGGTCAATCATATCTTGGCGATGATTATCAATGCGAAGCTACCAGAGTCGATTGTACTCTCAGCGGAAGCAAGGACGATATTCTTTCATTTGTTCGCCGGATTTCAAGAGAACAGGAAAGAGGCTTGTTTATTACGGAAATTACTCTGACGAAAGTGCAAGACTCAACCTACGAGATGGCAGCAAGTATCATCAATCCCTATATTACAGATAGCGCTGACTTCCCGAAATCTAATGAAGAATATCTGAATCTGTTTGCAAAATATGACTGGAACGACATCTGCAGCCAGTATTTTTCAAAGGGTATACTGCCGGAGGGCAATGTTCCGTTCCATATAGGCAATGACAAAACGCCGGACACCCCTTCTGACATAACAGAAGACCCCGATCAGACAATCACACAAAACGATCTTCCGATCTTGACACCCCCCGCTGAGGGTCCCGAAAGAAATCCTGTGATTCGGTCTGATATGAACAAGCTGACACTGAAAATCTGGAAAGATGAAGAACTGCAGCAGGTTCTGCACGGTGAGAACAATCAGCCGGTTAACAAAAACGATGTACAGATTACGAAAGACTATGAGTATGACACAACCGACGCCATTCGTTGTACCATGGTTGAATTCACAGCCGACTTTACCAAAAACGGACTGTTCAATTATGTTAACGAGATGGTGGTACAAGAAGAAAACAATTTGTTTATTACAGACATAGAAATGGTTGCCGATGATGAAAAAAGCGGTTGGTTCCACACCACCATTACACTGATGAATCCGTATATCCATCCTTCCGAAACCGCACAGGAATTTGGTTATCTGTCAAGATCAGAGCTGTTGTCCGCAGTGTTTGACGCCTCAAAAGATCAAGTGATAAGCAGCTTGGCACTGCGTCTTAATAAACACTACCTCGACGGTACTGAACCTCACAACGCTGTCGCAGTTATTAATTGTTTCTGGCCCAATTCCTCCTATGGAGATTTTGTAGAAATGAAAGATAAAACCGAACAAGAAGGAACGTTCCATTTCGGTGAGGAACTAAGTGCATCTGTTTATCATGATGACGCTTCCGATATGACTGGTTTATATCTCAACTACAATTTAGTAACCGACGCATTCAATCAATAATGGCAGCATTTGCTTTTCTCCCTCTTTTGTAAAACTGAACCTCCCCCCTTGCGGCAGTCCGGCACTTCCTTGTGTCGGGCTGCCGTTTTCCCTTTCCTTTATCATGTTTCACGTGAAACATTGACATACCGTTCAGCCGTCAGTTTATCCGTATACTTGCCGGCTTGACGATTCTTTTTATTTGCCGCTCTGAATCTTTCCTCCTTACCTTAAATCACCTTACATTGTATTTTCCTTGCCTTACAATTCCTTTGCCTTATCATTTCCTGACCTGACTATTCCCTTACCTTACAAATTCCTGCTCTGAGATTTTCCTTGCGGCAGTCCGGCACTTTCTTGTGTCGGGCTGCCGTTTTTCCTTTCCTTTATCATGTTTCACGTGAAACATTGACATACCGTTCAGCCGTCAGTCTATCCGTATACTTGCCGGCTTGACGATTCTTTCTATTTGCCGCTCTGAATCTTTCCTCCTTACCTTTAATCACCTTACATTGCATTTTCCTTGCCTTACAATTCCCTTGCCTTATCATTTTCTGACCTGACTATTCCCTTACCTTACAAATTCCTGCTCTGACATTTTCCTTGCGGCAGTCCGGCACTTCCTTGTGTCAGGCTGCCGTTTTTCCTTTCCTTTATCATGTTTCACGTGAAACATTGGCATACCGTTCAGCCGTCAGAAATCCTGACTGATGGCAGCAGCTTTTCCATAAAAAATTGCACCCAAAGTAACATACAATATGTTATAATAAGTAGAGTAGAAGTGTAAAAGGGAGGGAATGCTTTGGACACAGAAGAGCTTGCCGTAAGGCTGAGAAAAAAAGATGAAAAAGCCCTGAAAGAAACCATCAAAAAGCTGACCCCTCTCGTATCTACCATTATATATAATGTAGGAAAAGGACAATTGACAAAAGAAGATATTGAAGAGGTATGCGCCGACGTATTTATCACGCTTTGGAACAATGCCGAAAAAATACAGTCGGATAAGCTGAAAGGGTATGTCTGCTGTATTGCCAAAACCAGAGCAATTAACAAACTCAAGGTTGTGATTTCCAAAGCAGTCGTCAATATTGAGGACTATGAATGGGAAGATGATTTTTCCATCAGCGAACATACCGAAACAATGGAGGTCAGCAATATATTGCGGCAGATGATTGATGAGATCAACAACCCTGACAGAGAGATTCTGATACGGTACTACTATTATTATCAGAACACCTCTAAAATAGCAGAGGTTATGCAAATGAACCCGGAAACCGTAAAATCAAAACTGCGGCGGACACGGGAAAAACTAAAGGATAAATTAGCAGAAAGGGGGTTCGGCGTATGAAAATGTCTTCCCTGAAAAACGAATTTGATATGTTTGACAAGGACTTCGGTTTAGAAGAAAATATCATCAACGAAGATCTGGACATTGATCCGGATAATATTACTAGAATGGTGATGAAAAGTATTTCTGCCGACTCTTCCAAAAGAAAAAGCCGACGGAATTTTATGGTCTTTCTGGTAGCGGCAGTCATCTGTACAGCAATCGTCTGCACTTCCGTTATTGCCGGTACCGGCGTTGTCAAACCGGATTTTTCTCAGGTTTATAGCGGTGACGTCAGCGTTCTTGACGTCAGAGGAACCGAAGCCTTCCGCTTTGAAGCGCTGGATCAGAACCTGCAGGCAGAGTTTCTCGGTATGGTCAATACCGAAGACAAGCTGACAGCGTCTGTCAACCTGACCAAAAAAGACGACACGGTCTTTACACGGGCAGACGGTATACAGAATCCGGCTGCTTATTTGCCGGACAAATCGTTCTATCACAATAATACCGATACGGAAAAACTGATGCAGCAGCTAAAAGAACATCAGCTCGAAACAGACTATCCCTATGTGATCCTCACAGAAGACAATAACGGACAGCTTGTTGAACAGCCTGACAATACCGTGCAGTACATTCTCAGCGACGACGGTAAAACACTGAAAATGTTTATTACCGTAAATTGCGCCGACGAGCGTATTCGTGACGGAAAAATCACTGTTTCCTCCCGCTATACCAAAGCCTACTCTTTTGACAAGAAGCTGAGAGCATTCAATACACTCAACGAAACCACCTATGCTGACGCCAAATATTTTTGTCAGATGGACGGCTATAACATGGATTCCGACTGTAAATGGAAAATATCCGGCGGTCAGTATGCCCTGTATACCATTGATCAAAAACGAATGGCACTCCCCTTTGACATGAGCTTCAGAATTAACTATCAAAAGCCAAAATATATCCGTACCAAACTGACGGATCAAAATGCCCCGCAGATCGTCAAAAAGGGCTGTCAGGCTGACCTGACGATTTATCCTGCTAAACTGACCGTTACAACCGACCGCACCTACACCTTCGATGAGATTCATCAGCTTCAGCAGCAATCAAAAGACTTTAACAGCAATCAGTATTTTTCAGACGACAATCCGTTTATCACCGACCTGAGCTGCATATCTTCCTTTGTCGATGCAGACACCGACTCCGATCACCACGGCTATGACGACATTGACTATGACGAATCGGGATTACTGATGACAGACGGTACGGTTCTGAATTTCCTTTTGACAGAATCCAACATAGACTACGCTGTCACCAAAGACCATCGGGTGAGGGTTACCGAACAGAAGACTCTGACCTATTCCCCACACTTTATCAACGAAAAAGTCAACAGTATACGCCCTGATGAGATTCTTCATATTTTCAGAACCACTATTCTGAATCCGGATAACATTGCCAAAATACTGATTAACAATAATACGGTCTATTCCCTGTCCGGCTACGAAGCAGCCACTCTGCCTCAGAACCGGAATACCGACGTTCCCGCTGCGGAGCTTTTCGATGTATCCGACTTACCGTCTTCGCCCGATCAGGACTATACGCCCGATATGACAAAATATCAGCCATCGGAAAAAACAGCCAATGAAATTTGTTATATGCTGAACCAGTATTCCGAGGAACATTCACTGATCCTTTCTTCCATCAGTACCTCTGTCAACAGTAATGCAGGCAATTCCTCTTTCAGAATCAATCAAACGGATTTTACAGTCAACGGCAGCAAAGATGCGCTTCACCGATTTTTGATTCATCTGATGAAGGAAGAAGAGCATAACCTGTTCATCGTTTCCGCAGCACTGTCTGATAATCAAAACGACGAGGGACAATATCAGATGATTGTCACTCTGGAGAACCCGTATTTGTCCTCAACAGCCTATATGCTGGAAGAAGATATCTATTCCTATATCTTATCGCACTGGGGCAGCGTCAAACGCAATACTTTGATCAACGCATTCTTTGAAGATCAGCTCACTGCCAGCCTGACTTATCTGACGCTGAATGATTATGAGGCAGACTTCTCACAGGATCAGACAAGTCCTGCCGATCAATCAGATTACAACAACCTCCACAAACCAAATCATCCGGCTGCGGTAGCAGACTATCAATACAAAAAATGGACAGAAAAAGAATTGCGGCGGCTGAATCGGAATCTGACCGGCAGCACCGACTGCACGATTGAAAACATTGCCGATGCGGACAATAATCTGTTCCGCATACAACAGCTTACAATCAGCTTTAAGGGCACACAACAAAAAATTGCTTCCCTTTTGAAAAGACTTCTTGAAAAAGAATGCAATAATTTGTTTATTACAGAAGTCAATATTTCGGAAAGAGACAGAAACAGCGATAAATTTGTTGCCGAAGTGACTGTGTCTAATCCGTATCCCATAGACGAAGCCTATACGAAAAAACCATCGGATTATATTCTTCATCATTACGGCTCTGTTGACTGGGAGCAGGTTATTCTGGCATACTTCAAGGCGCTTGAGAATATTTCCGTATCCGGACAATTTGTCATCGGCGCAGAACCTGAATCAGACAACCCTGTCGTGATCGCCCATATTCAGGTAAACCTTACTTCTTATGCGGACGTGGTCGATTATAAAGATACCGTCATCAGAAACTCTTATTTCAGCGTTACCAATAACATGAATATCAAAAAGATTCATCCCGGCAACCATACGGATGACTATCTCTTAGCAAGCATGGTTCTTATATCGGATCGGTTTCTGAAGTAAATACAGCGTTATCCCCGTCAGCCGAAAACTGTCCGTCAAAACGGTGCTTTCGGCTGACGGTTTTTGCTGCCCGCTTTTTGCACGGAAATCATTTTTCATAATTTCAAAGTCAACCGCATATTAAGTCACGCTGATTTGAAAAATTACTTCCCGGAAATTCTCAGCGGTTTTAGGAAAGGGATGCTTCTGCCTGCGGCAGAGGAATCCACCGCAGGCAGAAGTGCCCACCGAGCCGACAGTCGAGATAGGGAAATAACCCTTTTTCTGCCGTAAAAGGGTTTTTCCTATGTAACTGCCCCGACAAAACTGATTTCCATGGCTTTTTTGATTATCAGCTTGAATGCTGTCGTACTTTGTATTATAATAGAATGGAAATTCAGAAAAAACGGAGAATGGTAGTTATGAAATTTCAGGCAGGCGAATTTGACGTTGCCGTTATCGGCGCAGGTCATGCAGGAATTGAAGCTGGTCTGGCGTCGGCAAGATTAGGCTGTCAAACAGCGGTATTCACCATCAATATGGACGCAGTGGGAAACTGTCCCTGCAATCCTTCCATCGGCGGTACTGCCAAAGGACATCTGGTCAGAGAGATAGACGCTCTTGGCGGTGAAATGGGTAAGGCGGCAGACGAATGCTTTTTACAGATGAGAATGCTGAACCGTGGACGGGGACCTGCCGTTCACTCTCTGCGCGCACAAATTGACCGACGGGCTTACAGCACCCGTATGAAACATACCTTAGAGCTGCAGAAAAACCTGGAACTGCATCAGGCTGAAATAACCGATCTGAAAATGAACCCGGACGGAACATGGCAGCTTACCACCAGACTGGAAGCGGAATATACAGCCAAAGCCGTTATTCTGGCAACAGGCACTTATCTGGGCGGCAGAATATATGTAGGCGACGTTTCTTACGAAAGCGGACCGGACGGAATGTTTCCTTCCAAGTATCTTCCCGACGCTTTAGAAACATTAGGAATGACCATTCGCCGCTTCAAAACAGGTACTCCTGCCAGAGTGCTCAGATCCAGCATTGACTTTAACGGTCTGGAAGAACAGTGCGGCGACGATCCTGTGGTGCCCTTTTCCTACGATACGGAAACCCCCGGCGAAAATCAGGTAAAATGTCACGTTAGCTGGACGAATGAAAAAACAAAACAGATCATACTGGACAATATCCACCGTTCGCCGATGTACAGCGGAAAAATTGAAGGAATCGGCCCCCGTTATTGTCCCAGCATAGAAGACAAAATCGTGCGCTTTGCCGATAAACAGCGGCATCAGCTCTTTATCGAGCCCTGCGGTCTGGATACGGAAGAAATGTACCTGCAGGGTATGTCCTCTTCCCTGCCGGAAGACGTACAGCTTGCTTTTTATCATTCCATCCGGGGGCTGGAGCATTGTATCGTCATGCGTCCTGCCTATGCGATCGAATATTTCTGTGCAGATCCGGTTCAGATGTACAGCACGCTTGAATTCAAGGACTTTCCGGGATTGTACGGAGCCGGACAGTTCAACGGCAGCTCAGGCTATGAGGAAGCTGCTGCTCAGGGACTGGTGGCAGGCATCAATGCGGCACTGAAAATACAGCAGAAAGAACCCATGATTTTAGACCGTGCCGGTTCATATATCGGTACACTGATTGACGATCTTGTGACCAAGGGCTGTAACGATCCCTATCGTATGATGACGTCACGCAGCGAATATCGCCTGATTCTTCGTCAGGATAATGCTGATACAAGACTGACGCCGATCGGAAGACATATCGGACTGATTACAGACGACAGGTGGACAAGATTTCTGCAAAAGCAGGAGCAGATGAAAGAAGAACGCAAGCGTATTACAAAAACCGTGCTTTCTCCGACAGACGAACTGAACAGCATTTTACGGGAACACCATACCAGCGAGGTAACCACAGGCGTTCGTCTGATTGATCTTCTGAAACGCCCGGAATTGAATTATCAGGCGCTGACGGCTGTTGATACCACCAGACCTAAGCTGAATCCAAATGTCTTTGAACAGATTGAAGTGGAGATCAAATATGAAGGATATATCAGCAAACAGCTTGTGATTATTGACAGAGTAAGAAAACTGGAGAAAAAACTGCTGCCTAAGCATCTGGATTACTCTGCCATCGACGGTCTGCGTTTAGAGGCCCGTGAGAAACTTAACAAGGTGCGTCCTGAAAATATCGGACAGGCAAGCCGTATCTCCGGCGTCAGTCCGGCAGATATTTCGGTATTGGTCATTTATCTTGCTTCACTGAACAAAAAAAGAGAGGAAACTGCAGAATGATTGCTGATATTCTTGAAAAATGGTGTACTGAAAATCATCTTCCCCTTTCGGACGATCAGAAAAATGCTTTTCTGCGGTATGCCGCACTGCTCCTGGAATGGAATCAAAAAATGAATCTGACGGCTATTACCGATCCGCAGGAAATTGCCGTAAAGCACTTTATTGACAGCATTTCCCTTTTGAAAACAGTTGAGCTGAAAGCTGATGCTTCACTGATTGATATCGGCACAGGTGCCGGTTTTCCGGGCATTCCTTTGAAAATTATGCGACCGGACCTGCAGGTGACGCTGCTGGACAGTCTGAATAAACGGCTGATCTTTCTGGAAGAGGTATGCAGCAGTCTGAAGATAAAGGTCAGCCTGCTGCACGCAAGAGCAGAAGAATACGGTCAGAAACCCGAATACAGAGAAAAATTCGATTATGCCGTTTCACGGGCTGTGGCAAACCTTCCGTCTCTTTGCGAATATTGCATTCCTTATATTAAAGTCGGCGGATACTTTATCTCTATGAAAGGTCCCGACGGCACAGCCGAGCTGCAAACTGCCGGAAATGCCGTAAAAATGTTAGGCTGCAAAGCAGACGCTACTCACCGTCTTTCTCTGCCGGACAATTCTGACAGAACCATTATCTGTATCAAAAAACTATCTTCCACCCCCAAAAAATATCCCCGCAGAGGCGTCAAGATATCTAAACAACCTTTGTCATAACCATACATTAACAGCGAATTGTCGGCAAAACCTATGTACGTTTCCGATAGTTCGTTGTTTTTTTCAACCGAAATGTAAATTCATGTTGAAACTTATTCTATGAAACCTTGGTAATAATTGCCATGTTTTGACAAAAAAATATCTGACACAAATGATATAATCATTTTCAGAAAGGGGTAATTGAAAATGATATTAAGTATCAGAAAGAACAGAAGAATCGTAGAAATACCGATCGTTCAGATCAGACCGTGTCGTACACAGGCAAGAAAGAATTATAATTCCGACAGCCTTCATGCTCTTGCTCAAAGCATTCGTTACAACGGTATTCTCCAGCCTGTAACTGTCAGAAAAATCACCCCCATGGAATATGAACTGGTTGCAGGTGAACGCAGACTTCGTGCCGCCGTTCTTTGCGGTTATACGAAAATTCCATGTATCGTTATATCCTGCACCGATAATCAGGCAGAAATTCTGTCTTTAGAAGAAAATCTGCAGCGTTCGGACCTGAACTGTTTTGAAGAAGCGCAGGGTATCCATCACTGGATACAAGAGTATCAGTTATCAGGTATACAAGCCGCACGGCAGCTTGGCAAAAAGCCTTCTGTCATTACAGAAAAGATCTCTATTCTTCATTTTGACGACGAAGAAAAAAATCTGATGATCAAGGCTCATTTAACAGAAGCTCACGCAAAAGCATTGTTAAAGGTTGAAGACAGAACGGACAGACGGATCGTTTTGAGTGAAATTATTGAAAACAGCATGAATGTTTCACAGTCAAAACAGTTTATCGAAAACTATCTTGGCAGTACAAAGCTTGAAAAACACCGAATGCAGCGAAAAAAAGGATTGATTCGTGATATACGGCTATTCAGCAACACGATCCGAAAAGCCATTCTTGCATTAAAATCCACAGGTCTGAATCCTGATGTATCGCAATATGAAAATGAGAGCTATATGGAATATGTCATTCGCATACCAAAAACAAGAGCAAATCAGCCAAAAATGACGGCATGATCCTGCATAAAAACAATTTTTACCGACACCCCCTTGCCGTGCGCCTGTCGATAGAGTGTTTCGCTGCCTGCGGGCAGCGAGTCAGGGGGGCTTTTGCGTAAAAGCCCCCCCGACACCCCCGAAAACGTTGTTTGAAGAATCTTTGTAACATTATACACAGTAGGCACGGTGAATTGAATGCGTGAACTGAATGTGCATTTTCAGATAAAAGCAGCCCTAAGCAGCCCTTCGGGCTGCGACGGCGGAATGCGAAAAAGGCAGCGACTGATCGTCGCTGCCCGTGCCGGACGCCTGCGGAATAGAAGAAACAAATTACCAATAAGTGAGTGAGCGACAGCGAACGTCAGCGGACTCGTCCTGTGCGGTCACGCACCCCGAAAACGTTGTTGACGCATTCAGTGTTAATCTCACATTCTGTTTGCTGTCAACACTTTCTTTTCTTCTATCTTCTATACAAGG
>JBGUWM010000179.1:0-23019 GCA_045221175.1 Acutalibacteraceae bacterium
CCCGAGGAGCTAAAGCTTCTGCGGTGAGGTTGGATCAATGCAGCCGATGTTAAGCGAGCTTACATCGGGCTTTGCTCCGAGTTAAAAGTGGTATGTGATGTAACCGTAAAATGAAAGTTTCTTCAGGTTTTGATAGATTTCTCAAGGAATGTATTTTAGTGACCGTGAAGGCGAAGCGGTTTCGGATTCCTTTCATTTAGTTGTAAAAAGTATCATGCATATTTCTGTCTGAAACAGTGTGAATGTATGGTTAAGTATCCTGTTAGTAAAATGTAATCCTGCAGAAAACATGAGAAGTACGTTTCAAAATCCGGCAGTCGAAATTATACGGAGTCATTTCTTTTGAACGCTGATTCAAAAGATGCCGTACATCATTCTGCGGCTTCAGTAAAGAAATGCTTCAGTCTGCGGCAGACACTTTGCCGACAGGTTGAAGCACCGACTGAGCCGGCAGGTTGAATCACCAACCAAGCCGACAGGCGAGAAAGAAATAACTCCTTTTTCCGCCGGGTAAAACCCTTTCTCCGTGTAGCTGATCCGGCATAATTGATTTCCGTGTGCAGATGAAAAAATCCATTGACAAATGGTGTAAAAGCGTATATACTGAAATATAACGGCTGTGAAGAGAAAAAGTAGGTGGAAGGGCTGTGTCAAGAGAGGATATGGCAGGTGTAAATATCCCACAGTTTTCGCAGAAATACATCTCTGAGCCGTCAGGTTCAGAAAGCTGCTGTATAGCAGCATAAGCCTGACCGTTTAGCACACGTTACCGTGCGAGGTTGTGTCAGCAACCCGTAAGGCTGTTGCCGGGAGGCAGCGGTAAATTGAGGTGGTACCGCGGTAATTTATCGCCCTCTGTGTAAATACAGGGGGCTTTTTTGTCCCCATATAATCCTGAAGTCAGCGCCGCTGACAGAAAATAACAGAAAAAGGAGAAACAATTATGGGAGTATTTGAAGAACTGCAGGAGCGTGGACTGATCGCTCAGATGACGGACGAAACAGAAATCAGAGAACTGATCAATAGCGGTAAAGCGACATTTTATATCGGTTTTGATCCCACCGCAGACAGCCTCCACGTGGGACATTTCATGGCGCTTTGCCTGATGAAAAGACTGCAGATGGCAGGCAACAGACCGATTGCATTGCTGGGCGGCGGCACAGGCATGATCGGTGATCCTTCCGGAAAGACCGATATGCGAAAGATGCTGACCAAAGAAGATATTGACCACAATATTGAGTGTTTCAAAAAGCAGATGAGCCGATTTATAGATTTTTCCGACGATAAGGCGCTGATGGTCAATAATGCCGACTGGCTGCTGAATCTGAATTATGTAGAGCTGCTCAGAGAAGTGGGAGCTTGTTTCAGTGTCAACAGAATGCTGACAGCCGAATGCTACAAGCAGCGAATGGAGAGAGGCCTCAGCTTTCTGGAGTTTAACTACATGATCATGCAAAGCTACGATTTTTATTCTTTGTATCAGCGTTTTGGCTGTAATTTGCAGTTTGGCGGAGATGATCAGTGGAGCAATATGCTGGGCGGTACAGAGCTGATTCGCAGAAAGCTGGGCAAAGACGCTTATGCTATGACGATCAATCTGCTGTTGAATTCCGAAGGCAAGAAGATGGGCAAGACAGAGAAGGGCGCCGTATGGCTTGATGCGGAAAAGACCAGCCCGTTTGATTTCTTCCAGTACTGGAGAAATGTTGCCGATAGCGACGTTATCAAGTGTCTGAAGATGCTCACGTTTGTACCGATGTCACAGATCAGGGAACTGGAGAAGTTAGAAGGCAGCGAACTGAACAGTGCCAAAGAACTGCTGGCTTATGAACTGACAAAGCTGGTACACGGCACAGAAGAAGCGGATAAGGCGCTTGAAGGAGCAAGAGCATTGTTTTCTAACAAGGCAAATACAGAAAATATGCCCTTCACAGAATTGTCGGCAGACGCATTTGGCGAAAACGGCATCGGTTTGATTGAGTTGCTTTCGCAGACCAAGCTGGTACCTTCCAAAGCAGAAGCAAGACGACTGATTCAGCAGGGCGGCATATCAATAGATGACGAAAAGATCACAGATGTTAATGCGTCAGTAGCAAAGGACGCCTTTGATAAGGGTTACGTTGTGATCAAAAAAGGAAAGAAAGTATTCCACAAGGCTATTCTGAAGGCATAAGTAAAAAACACGGGGAGACAGAAACGATGGAACAGTTGGACAGCAAAGAAAAGAAGCCTCTCGGCAGACGGGAGGAAAGGCAGCAGGCGCTTGATTTTGTTTTTGAAGGGTTGTTTCGTGATGACAGTCCGGAAGAAGCGTTTGAAGACGCAGCCAATGCCCGTGACACACAAATCAGTGAATATGCCAGAACGGTTGTCAGCGGAATTCAGGAACATCAGACAGAGATTGATGAGATCATTGAGCAGAACCTGAAGGGCTGGAAGAAAAACCGTCTTGCCAGGATCACGCTGACGATATTGCGGATTGCTGTTTACGAGATGCTCTATATGAAGGATATTCCTTTCAGCGTATCCATCAACGAAGCGGTGGAACTGGCGAAGCGTTACGCAACGGATAAAGACGCAGTGTATATTAACGGTGTATTGGGAACAGCAGCCAGACAGCTTGAGAAAAGCGGTGAAGCCTGATGGCAGTATTTCTCGGCATTGACACCAGTAACTATACGACCTCTGCTGCGCTTTATTCACCTGAAAGGGGAATGCTTCAGCAAAAAAAGCTGCTGCCTGTCAAGGCGGGAGAATGCGGATTGCGGCAGAGTGACGCAGTGTTTCACCATACAAAACAGCTTCCCGCTATGCTGGAAGCGCTGCTTCGGGATAACTCGCAGCCCATAGATGCTGTCGGTGTTTCATTTCGTCCCAGGGATTATGAAGATTCCTATATGCCGTGTTTCACGGTAGGTTCCGGAACGGCAAGATCGCTGGCAGCGGCAATGAAAATACCGCTGTATGGGTTTTCACATCAGAGCGGTCATATAGCGGCAGCAGTTTATTCAGCCGGCTGTTATTCGCTGCTGTCAAAGGAGTTCATCGCATTCCACGTATCCGGCGGAACAACCGAAGCCGTTGTAGTAAAGCCTGACCGTGAAAAGATCTTTTCGGTAGAGATCGTCGGAGAAACACTGGATCTGAATGCCGGACAGTTAATTGACAGAATCGGCGTGATGATGGGATTGTCGTTTCCCTGCGGAAAGGAATTGGAGCAGTTGGCAGCCTCTTTCGGCAAGCTGCCCAAGGCAAAAGCAACGCTGAAAGGAACGGACTGCTGTTTGTCAGGCATTGAGAATGTGTGCCGCAGAGCTTATGAAAAGGGAGCAACAAAAGAGGAAACAGCGGCGCTTTGTCTGTCGTATGTACAAAGTACTCTTGCCGGTATGTGTCAGGCAATTCTGATAAAATACGGCAAAATGCCGGTTTTGTTTGCAGGCGGCGTGATGTCCGACAAACTGATACAGGACGGCTTGCGGCAGCGGTTCAATGCATTTTTTGCTGAGCCTGCTTATTCTGCAGACAATGCAGCAGGTATCGCATTTTTGTGCGGCCTGAAGCATCAACAGGCAAAGCGTTCATAAAAAAACGAAACAGGATCATAAAAATGATCTGAAACGATACTATATCAAAGGAGAGCAGAGACATGGGGAGATTATTCGGAACAGACGGTGCAAGAGGCGTAGCTAATACAGAGCTTACTTGTGAATTGGCGGTCAATATCGGACGGGCTGCAGCGATGGTTCTGACAGACAGCGGAAGCCGTAAGCACCCAAAGGTTCTGATCGGAAAGGATACCCGTCTTTCGTCCTATATGCTGGAGGGCGCACTGATTGCAGGTTTATGTTCGGTAGGCGCAGATGTTGTATTGCTCGGAGCAGTGCCGACGCCTGCGGTGGCGTATCTTGTCAGAAAATATGAAGCAGACGCCGGAATCATGATCTCTGCCTCCCACAATCCGTTTGAATTCAACGGCATCAAGATCTTTTCAGGAGACGGCTATAAGCTGCCCGATGATCTGGAAGAGGAAATTGAGGCGATCGTTCTTGACAAAGCAAAGCCTTATTACACACCGACAGGAGCAGATCTCGGCAGGGTAAGCCGTGCCGAAAATGCCCGTGAAGATTATATCAGTCATATTATCGAAACCGTTCCCTGTCGTTTGGACGGCATGAAAATAGCCATTGACTGCTCCAATGGATCATCTTCTGCTACTGCAGAGGAGCTCTTTACCAGACTTGGTGCAGACTGCAGTATGCTGGCGGATCACCCGGACGGAACAAATATCAATGACAATTGCGGTTCAACGCATCTGGAGAACCTGCAGAGATATGTTGTGGAAAAAGGACTGCAGGCAGGCATTGCTTTTGACGGCGACGCAGACAGATGTCTGGCGGTTGACGAAAAGGGAAATGTCATTGACGGCGATTTTATCATGGCAATTTGTGCGCTGGATCTTGCGTCAAGGAACAAGCTGAGCAAGAACACAGCGGTAGGTACGGTTATGTCCAATATGGGCTTCAGCCGTTTTTGTACGGATAACGGACTGAAATTTGTATCCACCAACGTGGGAGACAGATATGTGCTGGAGGCGATGCTGCGAGAGGGATATAACTTTGGCGGTGAACAGTCTGGTCACGTTATTTTCCTGGACTATGCCACAACAGGCGACGGTCAGTTGACAGCAGCGCAGTTGTTAAGCCTTGTCAACAGAAGACAGGCGCAGCTTTCCAGTATTGCAACGCTGATGACAAAGTATCCGCAGGTGCTTATCAATGTTAAAGTCACCAACGAAGGAAAACTGCACTTTTACACCAACCAGCAGATAAGGAATAAGATAGAATCGGTAAAAGAGGAGCTTGGTCAGGACGGACGTATCTTAGTGCGCCTGTCCGGAACGGAACCGCTGGTGCGTGTTATGTTGGAAGGCTTGGATAAAGAGCTGATTACAAGGTTGGCAAATGAAACCGCAGACCTCATCAGAGAAAGAATCGGCGGAGAGTAAGAGAAAAAGATAACAGTTTACAGATAGGAGTGTCGTTATGTCCAATATCAGCTTGTCGGTGATTATTCCATGCAGGAACAGTATGCGGCATATTGGTCATATCATAGAAGAAATCGCTGCAGAAGTGAAAGAAACCGAAACGGAGTTCATTGTCATTGACATGAATTCGACAGATGAAAGCGTCATCACAGCGCTCGAAACCATCAAGGCAAATAACCTTCGTGGCTGCGTTATCCAGAGCGGCGGCAGCGGCATCAGTTCAGCACTGAATACGGGCATTTACAAATCCGACGGAAAGTACGTCACTTTTATCTATCCGGGCAGACGGTACAAAAACTATCTGGAGACATTTTTGGACGCTGCATCCGAAAAAGCAGCGGATTTTATCTTTTCTTTTTCCAATCAGTCCGGAGTGGGAAAGTCGAATGCGGAAAGTATCAAAAAAAGCGGTAACGACAGGTTGAACCCAACAGATTTGATGACGGATATGATCTATTCGGCTGTCAGCTTTGATTTTACGGCTGTCATGCTGAAAAGAGAGTTTTTGCTGCTGCATCATATCCGCTTTTACGAAGACTGCAGTTACGGCTATCTGGAAGCTTTCATTTACAACGCCTTACTGCATCACCCTCAGCTTGCTGCAGTGTCCGTTACAATGGAGAGGGCAGCAGACCGCAATACAGCCGCCAATAAAGAAGGTGTTACCGAAAACATCAACTGTTATGAGCGGATAGAATCTATGCTGAAGGTGTACGAGAGTATGAAACTGCAGCGCAGGGAGAATCTGAAGCTGGTGGAAATGTTCGAATGCCAGAAACTGCCTTCTGTATTGCTTTCGGTTGCAGATATCCTGAAAAAACAAGGCTTTTCAACAGTTGCTATCAAAAAGTCCATGAAGCAAAAGGGCTACAGTCAGTATCTCAAGGTATCCGGCTGTACAACGCCGGAGCTGAAAAAACGCATTTTACAGTTCCGTTTTGCGCCGTGGCTTTATCAATAATACTATTACAACAGATGATACTGCCGTAGGCGGTAAAAACAGGTCGATACTGCTTTTACCGTGTACGGCAGTTTTTGCATGGTTTAAACAAACATTTGTTCATAATGCTTGCTACTGCCAACAGAATGTGGTATAATTAAAATCAAACTATCCGTAAATTCAGGAATGTTTTTGACAGAGAAATCAACAGGCTGAACAGAGGTAAAAACATGAGAATTTTAGGCATTGATCCCGGCTATGCTATCGTTGGCTACGGAGTAATAGAATTCAGCGGCGGCAGGTATTATCCGGTGGATTACGGCGCCATTACTACAGAGGCGGGAACGCCCTTTAACATACGGCTGCAGCAGATCTATAACGGAGTTTTATCCGTCATCATTAGAAATGATCCGGACGAAATGTCGATAGAAAGACTGTATTTTCAGAATAATCAGAAAACTGCTATAGATGTTGCACAGGCAAGGGGTGTAATACTGCTTGCCGCTCAAAACAGTAATATTCCTGTCAGCGAATATACGCCGCTTCAGGTCAAAACAGCGGTTACCGGCTACGGGCAGGCACATAAACCACAGGTGATGGAAATGACCAGAAGGCTGTTGAAGCTGGACAAGGTGCCAAAGCCTGACGATACGGCTGATGCGCTGGCTATTGCTATCTGTCATGCACAAAGCTCCGGCACAAAGCTGCGTTCACTGCTAAATCAAAGGGGGAAACGATAGTGACCATACTGTATTTTGTACGACACGCACAGCCCGATTATCGCTTTGGAGTGAACAGTACATTTCCGCTTTCCGAAGAAGGACAGCAGGATTGTTTGCGGGCAGCGGAGTTCCTGTCAGACATTACCTTTGATACGGCGGTGTCAAGTCCTTATCGCAGAAGCATTGAAACAATAGAACCGATTCTTATTGAACAGAAGCTTGAACTGCATACGGATATGCGTCTTCGTGAGCGTGACAATCCAGGAGGCAGCAGCAATTCGCATGAGATGTTCAAAAAGAGATGGGCAGATTTCAGCTTTCACGAAGAAGGCGGAGAGAGTCTTGCTTCTACGCAAAAAAGAAATATTGCTGCGATTCAGGATATTCTCAGGCAATATAACGGAAAAACTGTTCTGATAGGCACACACGGAACAGCGCTTTCGACGATTATTAATTACTATCGTCCGGGTTTCGGATATGAAGATTTTCTGAGGATCATCAATTATATGCCGTATATCGTCCGTATGGGTTTTGACAACGAATCGCTGCTGCTCACAGAAGAACTGTTCTATATTGATAAGCCCTTTCACGGAGTAAAGGAGCAAATTGAAGAAAATCAAACAGGAGAATAAGCCATGATATACAGTTTAAGCGGAAAGATCATTCATACAGAGCCGGGGTTTGTGGTAATAGAATGCGGTGGAGTAGGTTACAAATGCCTGACGACTATGAATACACTGCGAAGCCTGCCCGGAGCAGGAGAAACGGCAATGCTTTATACCAGAATGCTGGTTCGTGAAGATGCAGTAGAGCTATGTGGCTTCAGTACAACAGCCGAAAGAAACTGCTTTGTCATGCTGACCTCAATCAGTGGTGTAGGAGCAAAGGTGGCGCTTGCCATTTTGTCCGTACTTACGCCGGAGCAGGTAGCGCTTTCGGTATCACTCGGCGACAGCAAGTCGCTGACGAAGGCAAGCGGAGTAGGCAACAAACTGGCACAGCGCATTATACTGGAGTTAAAGGATAAAATCAAAAAACTGGGGATTGCAGAAACTGTGTCGCCGGAAAGAGAGATTGGCGGCGGTGTATCACCTGTTCCGACAGGCAATTTATCACAGGCGGTTGCGGCGCTGGCGGTGCTTGGTTATACGCCCGATGATGTTATGCCGTATATGGCGGGAATCAATACAGAACAGCCGGTAGAAGCAATCATAGCACAGACGCTGAAAGCAATCGGAAAGAAATGATGATGAGAGGGAAGCGTAATGGATGATTTTGATTTTGAAAACAGAATCGTTTCGCCCACCGAAATTATGGGAGAAAACGATACCGATAATCCGTTAAGACCCAGACGGCTGAATGATTATATCGGGCAGGAAAAGGCAAAGGAGAATTTATCGGTCTTTATCGAAGCGGCAAAGCAGCGTCACGAAAGTCTGGATCATGTACTGCTTTACGGTCCTCCGGGACTCGGAAAAACGACTCTGTCGGGAATCATTGCAAACGAGTTGAATGTCAACCTTCGCATTACTTCAGGTCCTGCCATCGAAAAGCCGGGAGATCTGGCGGCAATACTGACAAACCTGAACGAGGGTGACGTACTGTTTATAGATGAGATACACCGCATTTCAAGGGCTGTTGAAGAGATACTGTATCCAGCTATGGAGGACTTTGCGATAGATATTGTTACCGGAAAAGGACAGATGGCAGCTTCCTATCATCTTCCGCTGCCGCATTTCACACTGGTAGGAGCAACCACAAGAGCGGGTCAGTTAACGGCGCCGCTTCGTGACAGATTTGGCGTATCCCTTCGTCTGGAATTGTATACGCCGGAGGAGTTAGCAAGAATCGTGACACGAAGCGCCGGTATTCTGAATATTGCGATAGAGCCGGACGGTGCGATAGAGATTGCTTCCCGTTCCAGAGGAACGCCGAGAATAGCCAACAGAATGCTCAAGCGGGTAAGGGATTTTGCACAGGTGCTGTCAGACGGTGTGATCACGTTACAGACAGCACAGACAGCGCTGGACAAACTGGAAATAGACGAACTGGGGCTTGACGCCAATGACAGGAGAATGCTGACGGCTCTGGTAAAATACTATCGTGGAGGACCGGTGGGACTGGAAACACTGGCAGCCGCCATCGGAGAAGAAGCCGTAACCATAGAAGACGTGATCGAGCCGTATCTGATGCAGATCGGTTTTCTGAACCGTACGCCAAGAGGAAGATGCATTACAAGAGCTGCCTGTCTGCACATGGGATTTGAAGTACCCGATGCCGCAGAAGGACAGATCAGATTTGAGTGATGAGTCATGAGTGAATATTTAACGGTATCCGGATTGAACCTGTACGTTAGAATGATGCTGGAATCCGACAGCAGACTCAGGTCAGTCCGATTAAAGGGAGAAATCTCCAACCTGACGGATCATTACCGTTCGGGACATATTTACCTGACGCTGAAGGACGAGCGCTGTGCTGTTAAGGCTGTCATGTTTGCATCGAATGCTGCAAGACTGCGGTTTCGTCCCAAGGACGGCATGAAAGTGATTGTGACAGGGCGTGTGACGCTGTATGATGTCACAGGATCGTATCAGCTTGTGATAGAGGAAATGCTGCCGGAAGGAATCGGCGAACTGACGATAGCCTTTGAACAGTTGAAAGAAAAGCTGAGACAAGAAGGATTGTTTGACGAAGCGCATAAAAAGCCGCTGCCGCTGTATCCGAAACGGATTGGCGTCATCACATCTCCCACAGGCGCTGCCGTACAGGATATCTGCAGAATACTGAAAAGGCGCTACCCGATCGGGGAAATTATCATGTACCCCGTAATGGTACAGGGAGACTCGGCGGCTGCACAGTTGACAAAGGCTGTCAGGGATTTTGACAAAAGCGGCTGTGCCGATGTTATGATTATCGGGCGAGGCGGAGGCGCTATTGAAGATTTGTGGGCGTTTAATGACGAAGAACTGGCAAGAGCCATTTATGCCTGCCAGATACCGGTAGTTTCAGCAGTGGGTCATGAAACGGATTATACGATCTGCGACTTTGTTGCAGACGTACGGGCATCCACCCCTTCGGCGGGAGCTGAGCTGGTGTCGCCGGAGCTGACGGCACTTCTGTCTGAAACACTGTATTACCGCCGAAGAATGAGCGAGATCATGGAAAAGAGGATACAGGAGGAGCAGCAGCGGCTGAGCAGTCTGAAGGGTGCGAAGGTTCTGCGTTCTCCGAAAGAACTGATTCACTACCGCAGAATGCGGCTGGATATGCTGAGCAATTCCATGCAGTCGGCATACGGTCAGATGATTGCCGGTTTTCAAAGCCGGTTGTCTTCTGCAGGCGCCAAGTTAGATGCGCTCAGTCCTCTGAAAGTGCTGGGCAGAGGATATGCGATTGTCCGGCGGGAAAAAAGAATCATACGGTCGGTGCAGGAAACAGCACCGGGAGATGCTATAGAAATAACACTGCAGGACGGTGTTCTGAAAGGAACGGTAACAGGCAGAAAGGAGAAAGACAATGGCAAAGAAAATTGAGTATGAAAAATCCATGCTGCGGCTTGAAGAAATAGTCCGGTTGCTGGAGAGCGGCGAGCTTTCTCTGGAAGAATCCATGAAGCTGTTTGAAGAAGGAACGAAGCTGACAACAGCTTGTTATGACCTGCTGCAAAAGGCAGAACAGAAAATTGTGCAGTTTTCGGAGATGACAGAGAAGGAGGAACAAGCATGACGCTTACAGAGCTGGAAAAATCGCTGTTAGAGTTTCTGCCGCAGCAGGACGAGTATATCAGAACGGTGATTGAAGCAATGCGTTACAGTCTGACAGCAGGCGGAAAGCGCATCAGACCGATGCTGACACTTGCCTTTGCCAAAATATGCGGCGGCAGTGAGGAAGCGGCGCTTCCTTTTGCTTGTGCGGTAGAAATGATTCATACCTATTCACTGATCCATGATGATCTTCCGTGTATGGACGACGATGATCTGCGGCGGGGCAAACCGACGAATCATAAGGTATACGGAGAAGCCGCAGCAGTTCTGGCAGGGGACGGTCTGCTGACGCTGGCGTTTGAAACGGTTCTTTGTGAGAAAGCGGTGGAACAGAACGGCTTGGGCAAGTGTGTGAAGGCAGGCAGGCTGCTGGCACAGTGTGCGGGAGTAGAAGGCATGATCGGCGGACAAATAATTGATATGGAAAGCGAAAACCGTGCAGCGGATCTGCATCGGCTGAAGGTCATGGATCAGAAAAAGACAGGAGCGCTGATAAAAGCGGCGTGTCTGGCAGGTTGTATATCAGCAGGAGCAAATGAGGCGCAGTTGAAAGCGGCAGAGGAATATGCCCAGTGCATTGGACTGGCTTTTCAGATTGTAGACGATATCCTTGATGTCACGTCGGACGAGGCAACGCTGGGAAAGCCCATCGGAAGCGATCAGGAGAATAACAAAGCAACTTATGTCACACTGCTGGGGCTGGAGGAATGCAGAAAACTGGCGGAAGAACTGACGCAGGAAGCAATCAGCAGTCTTGAAATATTTGAAGAGGGCAAAGAGGAACTGAAGGCGTTTGCGGATTTGCTGAGAGACAGAAAGAATTAAGAGAACAATTACCGGTGTAGGACAGAAATAATCAAGTTGCGTCATCTCGCCTATGTCCCCCGAGCCGACAGGCGAGATAGGGGAAAAACCATTTTCCGCCGGAAAAGTTTTTTCCATGCAACTGCTGCGAAAAAACTGATTTCCGTGGCAGCACTGGGTTAAAACTTGCATTGTACAGGGTTATATTGTATAATTATACATAGTTGTATGGCGAGCATACAGCAAAAGGCTATGAAATGGGAAAACCGTAGACTAATCCATGCGAATATAATGAGTGATAAAGACAATGGATAAACTATTAATGAATATACAGACGCCTGAGGATATCAAGGGCATGAGCAGTGAAGAACTGATCCGGTTATCCGAAGAGATCCGTGAAAAAATCGTGGAAACTGTTTCTCAGAACGGCGGACATCTTGCTTCAAACTTAGGGGTCGTAGAATTGACGGTAGCGTTGCACAGTGTGTTTGACGTACCGAAGGATAAAATCGTCTGGGACGTGGGACATCAGTGTTATGCCCATAAGATATTGACAGGAAGGTGCGGTAAGATTAATACAATACGCACCGAAAACGGACTTTCGGGCTTTCCGAAACGCAGTGAAAGCGAGTGTGACTGTTTTGATACCGGACACAGCAGCACCTCTATCTCTGCAGCGCTGGGAATCGCCTGTTCGGAAGAACAACAAAAAAGCGGGGGATATACCATTGCCGTCATCGGAGACGGAGCATTGTCCGGCGGTCTGGCGTATGAGGGACTGAACAATGCGGGACGATCCGGAAAAAAACTGATTGTTATTCTGAATGACAACAAAATGTCCATTTCACAGAACGTCGGTTCTATGGCACGGTATCTGTCCAGAATCAGAATTAAACCCTCGTATTTACTGGCAAAGACAAGAATGCATCGTCTGGAAAGAATTCCTCTGGTAGGAAAGCCGCTGACAAGCGGTATGAAACACCTGAAAGACTGGACGAGAGATGAGTTTTTCGGTCAGAAAAACAATCTGTTTGAGCAGTTTGGGTTTACCTACCTCGGTCCCTATGACGGGCACGATATCACGCAGCTTCAGACAGCGTTAAAAGCAGCAAAGCACAAGCATTTTCCCGTATTGGTTCATGTGATTACCAAAAAAGGGAAGGGTTATGAATATGCCGAAAAAAATCCGAAGAGTTTCCATGGTATCTCTGCGTTTGACGTAGAGACAGGTGAACCGAGATCCAGTGCAACAGGTTATTCCGATGTGTTCGGGCATTTCATGTGCGGTATTGCCTCCAAGGATAAGCGAATCTGTGCGATCACGGCGGCTATGTCCATCGGAACAGGACTGAGTGCGTTTTCTAAAAAATATAAGGATAGATTCTACGATGTAGGCATAGCGGAGGAGCACGCTGTCACCTTTGCGGCAGGACTGGCAACTCAGGGAATGATACCGGTATTTGCAGTCTATTCCACCTTTTTGCAAAGGAGCTATGACCAGTTGCTGCATGATGCGGCGCTTCAGAAACTGCACATGATCATTGCAATAGACCGTGCAGGAATTGTCGGAGAGGACGGAGAAACACATCAGGGAATTTACGACGTATCCATGCTGTATTCCCTGCCGAATGTCACGATATTTGCGCCGTCATCTTTTCAGGAGCTGGAATCATCCATGCTGAAAGCCATGCTGCAAACAGAAGGAGTAGCGGCAGTGCGCTATCCTCGTGGAGGAGAATCCTATCTGCCGGAGGATTATAGCTATAACGGCAAGCCCTTCAGCCTGTACGGAGATCAGGAGGCGGACATTTTGCTGGTCACATACGGCAGAGAGTTTTCACAGGTTTGCCTTGCCCGTGAATATTTAGCTGAAGCAGGGATTCCGGTTTGTATTCTGAAGCTCAATACCATCAAACCGATACCGGTAGGCGCACTGGTGGCGGCAAAAAACTTTAAGAATATATATTTTTATGAAGAAGGTGTCCGCAGCGGCGGAGCAGGAGAGCATTTTGGTTTTCAGCTCTATCAGTCGGGCTTCGGCGGCAGATTGATTCTGAATGCTCTCAGCGGTATAATACCGCAGGCGAAGACGGAAGTAGCTTTGAAAAAAGCCGGGTTGGACGCTAAGATGATAGCGCTGCGAGTGAAGAGTGATATCGGAATGGGAGGAGGATTTTATGGCGGTCAAAAAACGACTTGACGTATTGGTATATGAAGCCGGTTTTGCCGAAAGCCGTGAAAAGGCGAAGGCGTTGATCATGGCGGGCGTTATCTATGTAGACAACCAAAAATCGGATAAGCCCGGCACTGCCTATCCCGAAACGGTAAAGCTTGAAATGCGGGGAGCCAGACCGAAGTATGTCAGCCGTGGCGGACTGAAGCTGGAGAAAGCGGTAGCGGTATTCGGGCTTGACATGCAAGGAAAAACAACAATGGATATCGGCGCTTCCACAGGCGGATTTACAGACTGTATGCTGCAAAACGGAGCGGCAAAGGTTTATTCCGTAGACGTGGGATACGGTCAGCTTGACTGGAAATTGAGAAATGATGAGAGGGTAGTGAATCTTGAGCGTACGAATGTCCGCTATATTACGGAAGAACAGGTACCGGATCAGATAGATTTTTTCAGCGTAGATGTATGCTTCATCTCGCTGGAGTTAGTGCTGCCGGCTGTCAGACCGCTGCTTCGGGAAAATGCAGAAGCCGTATGTCTGATTAAGCCGCAGTTTGAAGCAGGAAGAGGCAATGTGGGCAAAAACGGTGTAGTGCGTGACAAGTCGGTTCACGCAGCGGTGATTCGCAAGATATACGATTTTTGTCTGAATAACGGTTTTGACGTTCTGGACCTGAGCTATTCTCCCATCAAGGGACCGGAAGGCAACATTGAATATCTGTTGTATATCCGGAAGTCAGATCAGCCGAAGGCGGAAAAAGAACTGGATATAGAATCGGTTGTAGAAGAATCTCACCGTGAGTTGGACCAAAAATCGGACAGGAGATGAACTGATTGGACAGTATTCATAAAATTGCCGTGATACCGAACCTGACAAAGAAGGACGCTTACGCTGTCACGCTGCAGACGCTTGCTGTTCTGCAAAAGCTTGGGACAGAAGTTTATATGCTGGCAACGCAAAAGGAAAAGTTTCAGCACGACAGCATTCATTTTTGCGAAAGTCATGAAGAAATGTGTCAGAAAGCAGATATGGTGCTGACCATTGGCGGAGACGGAACAATCATTCACGCTGCACTTCATGCGTCCTCCGTCCACAAACCTCTGCTTGGTGTCAATACCGGCAGACTTGGCTTTGCGGCTGAATTGGAGCCGGAGGAGTTGGATATGCTCAGCCGCCTTGTCAGCGGCGACTATACTATTGAAAAGCGTATGATGCTGCAGATTACGCACTGCAGCGCAGAAGGCAAGCGAAAGTTTCGTGCGATGAATGATGCTGTAATTTCCAGAGGCTCGCTGTCAAGGCTGATTGATATAGACGTATCGCTTGCGGCAGACCGGGGCTATATCTGTCATTACCGTGCAGACGGACTGATTGTTTCTACTCCCACAGGATCCAGCGCATATTCCCTTGCAGCAGGAGGGCCTGTTGTGGAACCAACCATGAAATGCATTCTGATGACGCCGGTATGTTCCCATTCTTTGTTTGCACGGCCTGTTGTATTCAGCCATCACTCCCAACTGGCTGTTACAGCTTCCTGCGATGATGACACGCAGGTGTACCTGACCATTGACGGCGCCATGACGGTTGTGCTGCACAAGGAAGATAAAGTGCTGATATCAACAGCAGAGACAGAAACAGAACTGATAAAACTGAAGGACAGAACTTTTTACAAGGTTCTGAATGACAAGTTTACCGAGAGAGGCAGACAACTATGAAAACCCGACGACAGGCACGCATATTAGAGTTGATCAAAGAGAAGGATATCGAAACACAGTCTGACCTGCTGGATATTCTCAAACAAGACGGATTTCCTGTCACGCAGGCAACGATATCCAGAGATATCAAGGAACTAAGACTGGTAAAGACGCTCAGCACAAACGGAAATTATAAATACGCAGCCGAGGTTGTATCAACAGAAGAGCAGCAGTCACATTTTTACTTGTTTTCTACAGCGGTCGTCAGCATAGAAAGCGCCCATTCATTGGTCGTGATCAAAACCCGCACAGGCATGGCACAGGCAGTGTGTGCGGCGCTGGATGCAACAGAGCGGGCAGGCGTATTGGGGACGATAGCCGGAGACGACACGATTTTTGTTGCCACAAGAACCGATTCGGCAGCGGCGACTTTGGTATCGGACATGAGAAAAATGATGATAAAGAAAAACAATTCCTTTTTATCGTGAGGTAGGTTATGTTAACAAATCTTTATATAGAGAATATAGCCGTAATAGAAAAAGTCAGCATAGATTTCGGAAAAGGGCTGAATGTACTGACCGGTGAAACAGGCACCGGAAAGTCAATCATCATAGACGCTATCAATGCCGTATTGGGCAGCAGAACCTCCAGAGAACTGATACGCAACGGCTGTGAAAACGCCTTTGTCAGCGCAGAGTTTACAGACCCCTCTGAGAAGATTACAGAAAAGCTGTCTGAGTTTGGCTTTGAGCCGGAAGACGGAGTGGTCATTGTACAGCGTGAGCTGAACCGTTCCGGAAAGGGAAAATGCCGTATCAACGGCAGACCGGCAACCGCCTCTGTTCTGAAAGCAGTAGGTGTATATCTGATGAATATTCACGGGCAGCACGAAAGCTACGAACTGATGTCGCCGGATCAGCACATCAATTACATAGACAAGCTGGGAGAGCTAAACGGAGAGCTGAGAGAGTATCAGGAGGCATACCGGGCGTACAGAAAACTGAAGGCGGAGCTGGATAAAGCAAGATATGATGAAGCCGAGAGAGAACGCAAGCTTGACTTGCTCAGATATCAGGTAGACGAGCTGGAAAAGGCGGATTTTTATATCGGAGAGTATGAGGATTTACTGGAGCAGAGAAAGCTGATTGAAAACAGAGAGCGGATTGCAGCAGCACTGAATGAAGTCAAGGAGCTGCTGAACGGCGGCGAAGACAACGACGGCGCCATACAGATGGTTGAAGCGGCAGGCAGTTCGGCGGGAGATATCGCAGATGTCTATCCGGAGGCTGAAAGCATAGCCGAAAGACTGCAGAATGCGGTGTATGAATTAGAAGACTGCTGTAATGAAGCCGTCATGCTGAGTGAATCTGCCGACAGTGAAGGTGACAATCCGGAAGAAATCGAAGACAGAATAGATCTGATTCATCGACTGGGAAGAAAGTATGGTACGACCATCGAAGAGATGCTGGAATTTCTGGAGAATGCCAGAAAAGAATTGGCATTTCTTGAAAAGTATGAAGAAAACCGTGAGGTGTTGACAGAGCAGTGCGGGCAGGCACTGAAAAAGGCGGAGCAATTGGCTCAGAAGCTGTCTGCACGGCGAAAAGAAACGTCCGGAAAATTTTCGGAAGCCGTCAAAAAAGAGATGGCTTTTCTGGATATGCCGAACGTAGAGCTTGTTGTCCGTCAGGAGCACTGTGACCTGAACAGTACGGGGTGTGATGACATAGAGCTTCTGATCTCCACCAATCCGGGAGAAGACCCGAAGCCCGTAGCGAAGATTGCGTCAGGCGGAGAGCTTTCCAGAATGATGCTGGCAATCAAGAGTGTACTGGCGGACAAGGACGAAATTGACACTCTGATTTTTGACGAAGTAGACACCGGCATCAGCGGCAGTGCCGCTCAGAAGGTCGGATTCAAGCTGAAAGAGGTATCTCGCAGCCGTCAGGTGCTGTGCGTTACGCACCAGGCGCAGATCGCAGCGCTGGCAGACGAGCATTATAAAATTGCCAAGTCTGTGAACGACGGAAAAACCTATACCGGGGTTACGGTTCTGGATCATGAAGGCAGACGCAGTGAGCTGGCAAGGATCATCGGCGGCGTTGAACTTACAAAAGCGACGCTGGACTATGCCGAAGAGCTTTTACAGCAAAGCTGAAAAAATATAATCATAACAAAGGAGATAGTAACATGAACTGTATTTTTTGCCAAATTATTGCAGGGGAGATTCCTTCCAAAAAGGTGTATGAGGACGAAACGGTATATGCCTTCTGTGACATTAAACCGATGGCGCCGGTACACGTTCTGATTGTACCGAAGCAGCATATTGCCTCAATCAATGAAGTAACGGCTGACAACAGTGCCGTTATCGCACATGTATACGAAGTTGCGGCACAACTTGCCAAGGAACTCGGCGTTGCCGAGAGCGGCTACAGAATAGTATCCAACTGCGGAACAGATGCAGGACAGACGGTATTTCATCTGCACTTCCACCTGTTGGGAGGAACAGCGATGAAAACCGAGATGTGCTGATCATGACAGATCCGGAAAGGTACTGAAAACCGAGATGTGTTGATCATGACAGATTTGGAAAGGCACAGGCAGTAACTGACTGTTACCGTCAGGATTGATTAACGGAGGAAACCAGCATGAAGCGACCGCTAATGATTTTCGGCTTTGTATTTTTGTCCGTATCAGCGGTCGCTGTATTTTGCGGCGGAATTCTGTGGATTTCGGCAGGGATTCTGTTGACGGCATTTTTACTGTCACTGATCATCAGCCCGCTGAGGAGAAAAAGAATAGTGCCGGTGATACTGGCTTCGTGTCTAACGGCTGTAACGGCTGTCAGTTTATATACCGAGCTAATGATCAGACCGGTTGAAATTATGCAGGGAAAGGAAGCGGAGATCACTGCGGAGCTTTGCGAACTGCCCTATAGCAGTTCCGGCAGGTATTATTACGAGCTGCAGGCAAAAGAGTTGATTGCGGAAGACAAAACGGTAACGAAAGACGTAAGGCTGCTGATTTCTTCGGAACAGGATCTTGCCATTGCACCGTGTGACGTGCTGAAGGCAAAGGTAAAAATCAGTCAGAAGACGCCTGTTTACCGTCAGGTGAAAGGCGTCATGCTGACAGGATATCTGACCGACCCGGAGAGCGCTGAAATCGTACCGGCACAGCGGCATACCGTGTATTATTATTTTCAGCAGCTTCGCAAAAGCCTGACAGAGAGAATCTTTCGCTGTATGACGCCGTCACAGTCAGGCTTTATAGCAGCATTTCTGCTGGGAGAAAAAACGCTTGTATCGCCGCAGATTCAGGAAGACCTGCGTTCGGCGGGATTGTCGCATATTGTAGTGGTATCGGGTTTGCATCTTGCTATACTGACGCAGCTTTGTATGAGTGTGATGATGCTCACCAGAAAAAGAAGGGCGGCTGTTCTTGTCAGCGCAGGCTTTGTGTTGTGCTATATGACGCTGACAGGGTTTTCACCGTCGGTGGTGCGTGCCGGCGTCATGCAGTTAATGCTGCTGTGCGGCAGGTTCTTTTTCAAGCGAGGAGATCCCTTGACTTCTCTATCGCTGTCGGTGTTGATTATATGTGCGGTGAATCCGTATGCGGCGGCTGATATCAGCCTGCTGTTGTCGTTTTCTGCAACGTTGGGCATTTTGTTATTGTCGGGTCGGCTGTCGGGTGCGATAAAAAAGCACATCGGGCAAAGCAAAAAGCGTGACGATCATCATAAAATAAACAGTTTTATACAGAGAGCGTTCTACGCTTCCGCTGAGGTATTGGGTGTGAGTATATCGGCATATTTATTTGTCATGCCGATAACGATTCTGTATTTTCAGAGAATACCGCTGTATGGCGTGTTTGTCAATCTGTTGATAGCGCCGTTGCTGACGATTCTGATGCTCAGCAGCGTGATGATGCTGTTGCTGAGTTTTGCAGGTTCGCTGTCATTTCTGGCAACTCCGTTTGCTTATGCGGCAGGGGGAATGACAGAGTTTATCATGGCGGCAGCTTATCAGACGGCGAGTCTGCCTTTTGCCGTGATCAGAATGTCGGAATGGTATGTGCCATGGTGGCTGGCAGGCATCATGCTGGCCACAGCGGTGCTGACGTTCCGCAAAAAACTGTGGAAGCGTGCAGGAATCCTGCTGCTGACTGGGATATTGTCCCTGACAGGCTGCGCCGCCATAACAGATATTATGAACACAAGGGTAATCAGGCTGGCGGTACTGAATACAGGCAGCGGGTTGTCGGTCGTCATGCTGCGTGAACACAAGGCGGTTGTGTTGTCCTGCGGAGGAGATTATACAGCCATGCAGACAGTGGGTGACTATCTGCAAGGAACACAGACAGAACAGATATCGGTGCTTTTGCTGAACGATCACACGAATAAAGCGTCGCTTTATGCAGAAAACCTGCTGAATACATTTCCGACAGATACAGCGGTAGTGTTTCAGAAGGAAAAATGGCGGGAAGGAGTCGTTCAGGCATTGGAAAATGCGGCAAACTGTGTTGATCTCAAAGCCGAAAAGACGCCTCAGAAGATTCAGTACGGCGACGTGACCATTGAAGCGATGGGAACATGGGGCTGTCATGCGGTAAGAGCAGAAGTACAGGGCTATCGGATTTTAGTCTGTCAGAACGACACCGATGTGAAAAAACTTCCGTCATCATGGAAAAGCGGAGATATTCTCATTTTTAACGGCAGATTGGAAAACCTGCAGCAGTGGCAATATGACCGTATCATCATTTCGGACAAGGCAGAAAATGAAAAGACATACCGTTATTGGCAGCAGAATACGCCGTTATATACTTATGACGGAGGCAGCGTGATCGTAAGATTGCTGCAGGGGCATCAGACAGAAATCAGGAGGGAAGAAAGATGGCTAAGCTGAATGAGCAGGAGTTCAAAAAATCGCTGAGTGCAGGCAGTTTCAGCAGGGTATATCTGATCTACGGAGAAGAGAAGTATCTGGTCAGATATTATACGCAAAAGCTGTGTGAAAAGGTAGCAGGGAAAACGCCTTCTGATTTTGATTTTATTAAAATGCCTGAGAATGCAGCGGTAAGTGACATTATCGGTGCCTGTGAGCAGTTTCCGCTGACGGCAGACTATAAATGTGTGGTCGTAACGGACTATCGGGTTGAAGAATTGCCGGAGAGCGAATTGAATCTTTTGCTGGAAAGCTGTCAGGATATTTCTCCGTCTGCCGTTTTGATCTTTACAATGCCGACGCTGCAGCCTGATGCCAAAAAGGGCGGCGAGAAAAAAGGCGGCAAGTTAAAGAAGCTGGCAGGAGCAGTGGAAAAATACGGCACTTTGCTGGAACTTGAAAAGCGTGGAGACATTGCCTTGGAAAAGCAGCTTGTGTCATGGGCAGAAAAAGCGGAGTGTGAGCTGTCAAGACTGAACGCCTCAAAAATCATCGGAATGTGCGGTACGGAACTGACGACACTGAAGAACGAAATTGAAAAGTTGTGTGCGTATGCAGATAAGGGTGACATTACGGAAGAAATGATCCGAAAACTGGTGCCGAAAAAGACAGAAGCACGAATATTTGATTTATCGGATTGCATTGCCGCCAATGATTACAACGGAGCATATAAGCATCTCTATGCGCTTTTTGAGCAGAATGAGAAGGCGGAAGTGATTTTGTCAACGCTCAGTGGTGTGTTTATTGATATGTACCGTGCGAAGGTAGCAGCGGAGAGCGGAAAAAGCATATCGGAGCTTGCTTCGGATTTCAAATACGGCAGACGGGAATTTCTGCTGAAAAAAGCATCATCAAGAGCGTCCAGATACAGCACAGAAGTTTTGCGGAAGATATTGAATGCTATCCTTGAAACAGACGTACAGTTAAAAAGCAAGCCTTCCGAGAAGCAGACGGTATTGGAAACGCTTCTTGCAAAGCTGCTGATACTGTCGGGCAATGCCGGATAAATGGCTGAAGGATTGACAACCGCATGGAAAAAGCGGAATGAACAGACATTGAGTGTTATCCTTGAAAAACAGACGTAAGGTTCAAAAGCAAGCCAACCGAGAAGCAGACAGTACTAAAACGCTTCTTGCAAAGCTGCCGATTTAGTCAGGCAGCATTCAGATAAGGGGGTGCAGGGTTGATAAAAGTTAAGGAAGCAGTGATCGTTGAAGGAAAATATGATAAAATCAAGCTGTCAAATTTTATAGACGGACTGATTATTACCACGGAAGGGTTCGGAATTTTCAAAGACAAAGAGAAGCAGGCACTGATCCGTCACCTTGCACAAACCCGTGGACTTCTGATTCTGACGGACAGCGACGGAGCAGGATTTGTTATACGCAATTTTCTGAAGGGGGCTGTTCCCAAAGACAGAATCAAACACGCATATATTCCGGATATATATGGTAAAGAAAAGCGTAAAGCTGCACCGTCCAAAGAAGGCAAGTTAGGGGTAGAAGGTCTTTCGGAAGAAATACTGAGGCAGGCCATTATGCGTTCCGGAGCTGAATGTACGGTGAATGAAGGAAAAAGACCGGCAGCGCAGGAAATAACGAAAGCAGATTTATATGGATACGGTCTGACAGGGTGCAGCAATGCGGCGGAAAACCGTGACCGGTTGAAAAAGAAGCTGGGCTTGCCCGAACGAATGACAACAAACAGTCTGTTGGGTGTGCTGAATTTTATGATGACGAAGCAGGAATTGGAAGAGCTGATGGAGCAGAGAGAGGTGACCGGAGAGTAATATGATGAACATAACACTGTTGGGGACAGGCGGAACAATGCCGCTGAAAAACCGCTGGCTATCAAGCTGTCTGATTGCCTGTAACGGTCACTCGATACTGACAGATTGTGGAGAAGGTACACAGATCGCCCTGCGATGGGCAGGACAAAAAAGCAAGCCGATTGATGTAATGTGTTTTACACACTTTCATGCGGATCATATATCAGGACTGCCGGGCTTCTTGCTGACGATGAGCAATGAAGGGCGGACTGAACCGCTGACGATGGTAGGACCTGTCGGACTTGAAAAATATGTGAGGGCATTATGTCTGATCGCACCTAATCTGACGTTTGACATACGGTTTATAGAGGTAAAAGAAGATGACAAAGAGATTGTCACCGAAAACATTGTGATTTATCCGTTTCGGGTCAGACACAGCATACCGTGTCTGGGATATCGTTTTGAGCTGCATCGTGCAGGAAAGTTTGATAAAGAGAAGGCGATAGCAAATCAGGTTCCGTTAAAGCTGTGGGCAGTACTTCAGAAAGAGCAGACTGTTGAGCATGAGGGAATTATATATACTCCGGATATGGTACTTGGAGAAGCAAGAAAAGGTCTGAAGGTGACATATACAACAGACACACGTCCGACGCCGGGCATCATTAACAATGCCTGCGGCAGTGACCTGCTGATATGTGAAGGTATGTTTGCTGAGGAGGATAAGCTCAGCCGTGCAGTAGAAACAGGACATATGTTATTCAGAGAGGCTGCACAGATAGCAAAAGAGGCGGCTGTCAGACGGTTGTGGCTGACGCATTACAGTCCATCTCTGGATAAACCGGAAGAAGGATTGTCGGCGGCTGCGGCGATCTTTCCTGCAGCAGAATGCGGCTTTGACGGAAAGAACATAGAACTGCGCTTCGAAGAATAAAAAAACATCAGGCAGCTTTTTCTCTCCGAGATTCAGAGCTGCCTGATGTTATATTTTAAAAGACCTGTTGCGATCAATGCAAAAATGGTTGTAAAGAACCTATTGTAAAAAGCGGTGTTTCATTAACTGGTATAACCAAACTGCTATAACCAATCACCGATGTCCCCCGGGTCTCGCCTGCCGGGTGCGTGACCGCACCGGACGAATATGTTCCGGTAACGATCTTTAC
>JBGUWM010000180.1:0-10381 GCA_045221175.1 Acutalibacteraceae bacterium
CCGAGGAGCTAAAGCTCCTGCGGTGAGGTTGGATCAATGCAGCCGATGTTAAGCGAGCTTACATCGGGCTTTGCTCCGAGTTAAAAAGAATCCCTCTGAGCGTACCGTCAGAGGGAAGGATCACAATATCATACAACAAACCACCGTACACTCCGTTTTTTACGGCAAATGCACAATCAACAGCTCACCAATCTGCGGTAAGCTATCCCCACACATAATATACTATATTTTGGGCGGATATGTCAATAGTCTTTCGCAATTTTGGCACGATCAGCCATTAGAAAAGCCCATAAACCGGGCGGTTACCGCCAGCACCTCACGAATGGTAAAATTAGCGGCAAGATAAAGAGGCGTGGCGGCAGGTACAGCACCGCAGTGATATCCGTTGCTTTCAACAATCATGGCTGCCCGGAATTCATGAAAACCGTCCGTGACAATCGCCAGCTCCGGATTCAGATGCTGTTCTTCAATCAGTCTGCATGAAAATCTGATGTTTTCTTCTGTATTAGAAGACTTATCCTCCTTCAGCAGTCTGTCACCTGCTATCCCCTTTTCTGTCAGACACTCATACATACACTGCGCTTCACTGATCAATTCGTTACTGCCCTGTCCTCCCGAAAGCACACACTTTGCCTGCGGGTGGCTGACAAGATATTCATACGCCGCATCAATTCTCCGTCTGAGCATCAGACTCGGATTCCTGCCGTTCACCTGACATCCCAAAACCACCAGCGTAGCTTCCTCCGCAGGCGCTCTCAGGGCAAACGCCGTCATCAGACAAAGTACCGTGCCGACGTAAAGGACAGCCAGCCCCAACAGAACTGCCGCTATATTTGTCAGAACCTTCAGCCCGTTCTTTTTCCGGATTTTTCTGAGCCATGCGCTGATTTTGCTCCAGAAAGCGGCACATATTCCGACAACAGCAAAGACAGCCACGCCGGTCACACTGCCGATGTTGATGATTCTTGAATTGACGCACCACAAAATCATCATTACCGAGACGATTATGATCAATATCCGCACTACTATGCCTGCTCTCTTCATGCCGGCTTCCTCCTATGCTATCGTCAGTCTTTGTTATCATCATAACATTCACATAGAATAAAGTCAACCAAATGTTCAAACAGAACAGTAAAATCATTTTTGTCGAGGCGGTTACATGGGGAAAAAACTTTTCCGGAAAAAATGGACTTTTACTGTTTCGCCTGTCGGCTCGGCGGTTTCTTCTGCCTGCGGCAGCGCTGTACCCCGTAAACCTCGCACTCCTTTCCCGAAACCGCCGATTTATGCGAAGCTTCTTTTCAAAGCAGCGTTCAGAAGACAGAATCGTATGCTTTCGGTTCTCAGATTCTGAATACGGATTCATTTCTTTAGTGCGTATCACAGCAGTTTCTCAGTAAAAAATTCCCAACGGCAGCGGATACAGCGTACAGAACAGTAGCGAAAAAAACAATAGTCCCAGTGAAATCAGCAGCGGTACGATCAGCAGTTCAAACCGGCATTTTTTGTCATACCCGATCCAGCCTGCCGTTTCTGCCGCACAAAGACACACACCGATCATGCTGCAATATGCCCATTCATCGTTGACGAAAAGCCGCATAATACTGAGAGCTGTCAGTGAAAGCAGCAAGAATAAATGAGCCGAAAGGATTCTGATGCTGACGTAATGCAGCAAATGGGGACGGTGACAGGACATTTCGATAAAGCTCCAGAACAGATATACCAATACAAACGGCTTTGTCCACTCCCACGGGCTGTTGTTTACGCCGGAAATCAACAAACTCCATGAGGCGCCTCCCGAACAACCGTAAGCGATATGCAGTACAAAGCCGCATACAAACTGGGCTGTTATATACAGCAGCACTCTCCACGACAAACGCATCATCTCCGTATCGGCAAGATATTCTTGTCAATACTATGCCGCTTTCAGCCGGAACATCACTGTTTGATCATTATTATCGGCGCTGAGCCTCAGCCTCTGTAATTGTCAGCCTGATGATATTTCCGTTTTTTCACGGCGACTGCCGAAATTGATTCTCAACCGCTGCACTTGTGCGACGCTTTTTGCAAGTATTTCTGTATTACCAGAGCTGAAACGAACACCCCAGCAGTACGCCCAGAAGCAGCAAACCGCCACGCAGCAGCCATTGCTTCCACGGCTTCTCTTTTTCCTGCATCACCGAAGGAGCGTCAAGCTCATGAAGCATACGGAGCGCTTCTTTTTCAAGTACGGAACGCTGAACAGCCGCATATTCCGGTCTGATAATCAGAATTGCCCTCTCATAGTATTCATTCTCAGTTTCCTGCAGCTCGATCATACTGTGATTGATCCCCTTTATCATAACAGGCTTCCTCCTTGCACTTTCAGATGATTCAAATCATTGACCCTTTTCGGTTCATCTATTCAAGGCAGCAGAAATAATTTGACATTATACAGATTGTAAATGTTGAAAACTCGGTTAATAAAGTGGAAAAGTTCGTTAAAAATTGTTGAAAACTATGTTGAAATGGTTAATAAATCAATGTTTTAATGGTGGAAACCCTTTTGAAGAATTCAACACTGCAATAAATTGTAACGATTTGTAACTTTTTGTCATCAAAAAATAACAATTTGTATTTTTTTAGTGTCAAGCCTTTTTTTAACAGAAAATACTTTTTTTCAAAAATATATTTTATATTATTACATTCGTTATCATTGGAAGTATTGACAAGAATTGCCTGAACTTTTGTTATACTGTATGATTATTTTCACTCTAATTTGTGGAAATGTTATAATAAATTTATTGACATTTCCAATAAATTACGGTAAGATAATATGTGCAAAAAATAATAGAAATGGGCCTTTCTGTTATTATGTGCAAAAAATTCAGCTTTCTTTTATACCTTTGGGTTCATGAAGGGGTTCTCAGAGGAATAACGGAAGGCTGTATTTTTTTTCTGATGATAGGCGATAATGTTGTTGAAAACCCACAAAAAAATACCGATTTTTTTTCGCACATAAATCCCTTTTCAGGGGTGCGTTTTATGCTATAATGACAAACAGTAAAGACTTTGCACCGATAGATTTTATTACATTTTATGATTTGAAAGGAGTATCAGCTATGCTCAGAAAATTCCTGTACGGAAGTCCGTTTCCCACAGAAGCCGTTATCAATGATGTTCCGGCTTGTCGGGAAGAGCTGCCTTATCTTGCCAAAGCGCTGCAAAAGGACGGAAAAATCGTTTTTTCCTGCACAATGTCATCAGATGATATCGTCTATGGTCTGGGAGAAGCTGTCAGGGGCATTAACAAACGAGGCCATATCTACGAGAGCTTTAACAGCGATGACCCCTATCACACCGAAGACAAGCGCTCGCTGTACGGCGCACATAACTTTCTGCTCCTCAGCGGCAAGCAAACCTTCGGCATTTTTGTAGACTGCCCTGCTGCCGTCACCTTTGACATCGGCTACACCGACTATGATATGCTTCGCATTACCCCTTCCGTATCAGATTTCGCTCTCTATATCATCGACGGCTCCGACTGTAAGGATATTGTCAGACAGTTCCGTCATGCCATCGGTCAAAGCTACATTGCTCCGAAATGGGCGTTCGGTTTTCAGCAGAGCCGCTGGAGCTATTATACCGCCGACGACGTCCGTCAGGTAGTCAACAGCTACCGCAAGCACCACATTCCACTGGAAGCCGTTTATCTGGATATTGACTATATGGAAGCCTACAAGGATTTTACCGTCAGCCATGAGCGCTTTCCGGATTTTCCGCAGTTTGTGGAAGAGATGAAACAGCAGCATATTCATCTGGTACCCATCATTGACGCAGGCGTCAAAATTGAAGACGGCTATGATATTTACGAAGAAGGCAAACAACTGGGTTATTTCTGTAAGAAAAAGGACGGCACCGACTTTGTGGCAGGCGTATGGCCCGGCAGAACGCATTTTCCGGATTTTCTGAATCCGCAGGCACGCCGCTGGTTCGGAAAAAAGTATGAGGTCCTGCTCCAAGACGGTATTGACGGTTTCTGGAACGACATGAATGAGCCTGCCATGTTCTATACGGACGAAGGAATTGCCGAAACCGTGGAGTATCTGCAAAGCTTTGATTTTGCCTGCAACGATTCCAACAAGTTCTTTGAGCTTTCGGGAAAAGCCGGCGGACTTGCCAATCGTCAGAAAGACTACGAAGCCATGTATCACACCATCAACGGTCAAAGCATCTGTCACAAAGAAGTACATAACCTTTTCGGATATCAGATGACCCGCTCTGCCGGAGAAGCGTTCGACGAGCTGTCCCCGGACAAACGCATTCTGCTGTTTTCCCGCTCTTCCTATATCGGAATGCACCGCTACGGGGGAATCTGGACAGGCGATAATCAGTCATGGTGGTCACATCTGCTGCTGAATATTAAAATGATGCCTTCGCTGAATATGTGCGGTTTTATTTACTGCGGCGCCGACCTGGGCGGCTTTGGCACAAACTGTACCCGTGACCTGCTGCTGCGCTGGCTTGCCTTCGGTATTTTCACGCCGCTGATGCGTAATCACAGCGCTTTCGGCACACGCTCTCAGGAGTGCTACAGCTTTGGTGATACTGCCGATTTCAAGGGAATTATCGACCTGCGCTATCGGCTGATTCCGTATCTATACAGTGAGTACATGAAAGCCTGCCTGAACGACGAAATGCTGTTTCGTCCCCTTGGCTTTGATTATCCCGACGATGACATTGCCCGTCGTACGGAAGACCAGCTTTTAGTGGGAGAAAGCGTCATGACTGCGCCGGTATACGAGCCCAACGCTGTGGGAAGATTTGTCTATCTGCCGGAGGATATGCGCTTTGTGCTTTTCAGAAACGCCGAAGTCGTTCATTCCGAAATACTGCCAAAGGGTACTCATTATATTCACGCAGCCCTGAACGAAGTTCCCCTCTTTATCCGCATGAACCACTTGCTGCCGCTGTGTCCTGCAGCAGAATCTACTGCCGATTTGCAGGAAGACTGCTTCACGCTGCTCCCCTTTGACGACACGAAGCAAACCGTGTATGAGCTTTATACCGATGACGGTATCACTAAGGATTACAGCCGGCATCGTATCCTTCGCCTTTGCAATGAATAACGCATTTCTCATTTTCAGCCGCAAGTATCCCGCTGCTTTTGCCGGAGCTTCACAAAGTGGCAGTTTTTTCAGGAAAGAGCATTGTCGTAATAGCCGCAACTTGATGTCGATGGCTTTTGGTAAAACGTTTTTATCTGCCCCTGTACGTACAATCAGGGATTGCATCATGATAAGTAAACAAAAAATACCCTGTCCTCTGCATTCAGAAGACAGGGTATTGATGATTTATACAGGAAACTTTTTGTCCTTTTTTTGTTTTTTCTTTCGTCCCGGCTGAACCAGCTTGTAGGGAATTTCGGGAATATGATCGACCGGTTGATATTCATCAGAAATAATATAACGATAAATATCACGGTTGGTATCTAAATTATACTTCATTTTTCGAAAATCAAAATGCAGCAGATGCTGACGAACAATAGAATAGATATTGATAGCGTGCGCTTTTCCGGCAAAACGGACGATAGAAGATTTGAAGGTATCATATTCACCTGCATTCTGAAAATAGTTGCGTTCCGCAAGCACCGAACGCCAGTAATCAATGATTTTTTCGGCATTCATCGTGCCGACAATACTGCCGAAGCGTTTTTCATAATAATACAGGTGACGGCTTGTAACCGCTAATTTATTTGCCTTATGCAGCAGTCTGCAGCTTGTAGCGATATCTTCAAAATACATATAGGGATAGCGAATGTTATAATCCTGAAACAGACTCGCCTTATACAGCTTGTTCCATGCATAGCTCTGGAATTTGCTGTCCATAATCAGATCGTTCAGTGCGTCCTCACGGGTCATCACACCTGTTTTGGCGCCCGACGGACGGGGAAGCTTCAGTCCTGTATTAAAATAAGAATACATAAACTTGCAGTAGGACATATCCGCTCCGTTTTTCTCGCAGGCTTCATACATTAGCTTCAGAAAATCCTTATGAATATGATCATCGCTGTCTACAAAGGCGATATACTCTCCTCTGACACGGTCGATTCCGTAGTTGCGTGCGTCTGACAAACCGCCGTTTTCTTTATGATACAGCACAAATCTGGGATCGTTTTTGCAGAATTCCTCTGCAATTGCCGCACTGCCGTCAGGAGAATCATCGTTAATCAGCAGAACCTCAAAATCCGTGAAGGTCTGTTTCTGAATGGAACGAAGACAGCGTCTTAAAAACTTTTCTACTTTATATATTGGTACAATGACAGAAATTCTGGGGTTAGTGTTCAAATCATCACCTCATTGCTATTCTACGACAGGTATGTTCAACTTCAGCGTCTGCAGCTTTTCATAGCTGCACCTCAGACAAAGCCGTATCTTTGCCCGTGCATCACGGATATTCCTGCGGTCATTTTTTTTCGTCGTTTCCTTAATCTGTCTGACAACAGACGGCATGGCAAAATACACATGAAACACGTGATTCATCAGCTTGCCCCTGAACTGCTCAAAACAACCCTGCTGCTCTAAAAACAGCCGTATCAAGGGAATGGTATTGATATAATCGTTGGCTCTCTGCACGCTCATATTGACCTCGGCATATTTTGAAAAGCTTCTGGTATAATGATACGCACAGCCGCTGACCGATACTGCCTTTCCCGCAAAATAGAACAACTGCGGCACGACAGCGGCGTCTTCATAATACATATCACGAATGGTAATGCCGTGTTCGGTAAACAGACTTCTGCGAAACAGTCTTCCCCACAGATAAAACTTGATCTTACGGTCCTGCAGCAGCATACCCAGCGCTTCGTCACGGGTATAGCTTCTGTCCGGCAGACAAATGCCCTTTCTCACACTGCGGTCACTCAGAAAATAGTAATCATATCCGCAGAGGGAAATATCCGCATGATGGTCTTTGACTGCACGGTACAGCTCTGCAAGGTAATTGGCAGAAACAGTGTCATCTCCGTCTATAAAGGCTATAAATCCGCCTCTTGCCGCAGCAACACCGGCGTTGCGGGCAGCGCCTGCCCTGCCTTCAAGCTGATGAAGCACCCTGAAACGGCTGTCTGCCACGGCTGTCTCTGACGCCAGCTTTTCAGAGCCGTCTGTGGAGCCATTATCAACCAGAATCACTTCAAAATCCTCAAAAGTCTGCTTCTGAAGTGATGCGATACATTTTGAAAACATCTCTCCGCAGTTAAATACGGGAATTACCACACTGACTGCCGGTTTCATACGCTTCTCCTTCCCCGCACTGCCAATCATTCAGAAGCCGATGCCGTATTAACAGTGTCGGCTGCTGTTTTTTTCTTACGCACCGCTGCAAAGGGCAGTGAAATAATAATCGTCAGGTAATAGGTAATGGTTCTCCAGATCAGGATAGCGGACTTGATCATCTGTCCGGTAAACACCTCGCCGAAAAAGGCGCTGAAGCAGTATTCTGCCGCTCCGGAACCGCCCGGCAGCGGAACCAGTCCCGAAACCATGCTGACAAACGACTGAGCGCAGATCATATCAAACGGACCGACGCCGTCTTTGCCGAAGGATCTGGCAATACAAAACGGCACCAGAAACAGTATGGTAAGCTGTACAAAAGTCAGCACATACACTTCCACCACCAGTTTTTTATCTTTATTAAGGTCTTTGTTACAGTCATGAAAGCTGGTGAGCGACTCGTCTAGCTTTTTGATCTTTTCATCAACGTTTTTCATCAGATGTATTTTTGCCAGAAGCTTATAAATACCGCCGATCACTTTGGAAGTAACGTTTTTATTAAAAGAAGCCAGCAGAAGCACCACGATCGTAATAACCTGTCCCATAAAACCGATGATGGTAAAGATCCACATTGCCGCATCAAGGCTTTGCACAAACATACCGAACCGCAGCGCCATAGCCAGAATACTGTAGCCGGTCAGCGTAAACTGCCAGACAAGAAACTTCTGTATCAGTGCAGCCGTTCCGTTAGAGGCTTTTACGCCCATACGGGTCATTGTCAGAATCTGCATCGGCTGACCGCCCGAAGCGCCGGGGGTTACGGCACAATAGAACTGTCCCACCATAGATACAACAATCGCATTCCATACCGTAAATTGAGGAGTACTTCTCTTAACAAACAGATAAATAATAGCAGCGTCAAGAGCAATGTTGGATAAATGCATCACCAGCGCCACGATCAGCCAGACGACGTTTATTTGTATCCCGCTGTTCAGCAGGTCGATGAAACCGTCTTTAGAAAAAATGAAATATGTAACCAGTCCGATGGTCAGGCAAATGATACCGATATTAAACAACAATCCCCACGGAATAGACGACCTTTTCCGCTTTGCCTCGTTCATGTACTCACCCCTCAGGCTATTGACATTTTTCGTTCAAACCTTTTTTTCTCATAACTTTAACTATAACATTATTTTCTTTTTTGGTCAACAGATTATTTCATTTCCTCACTATTTCAGGCAGAAATCATTGGTTTTAACAAATATCAAAGCTGTTTCAGAATTCAAAATATCAAAAAAGACAGTATGTGACACATTTCGAGATTGCCATACGGCACAAAAAAGCCCGCAGAGCTTCATCGCTGCAGGCTTTGCTGTATTCATTTACAGAGCAGAATAGCCAAAGGAATTGACCAGCGCTTCTATTTTTTCACCCCTGTGGCAGAACGGACAAACCGGCGGCTTATAGCTTTCATAATCTCCCAGGTCGTTCGGGTCGAATACCGACTGTACCGGGTGACCGTCGCACTCGTCCACCGTGGCAAAAACAGCAGCAACTCCCACAACGGTTCCGCCGTAATAATTCACGGCGTCTATCGCCGCCAGAGCGCTCTTGCCTGTTGTCACCGAAGCGGCAACAATCAGAACGTGCTTTCCGGCAAGCATCGGGATAATATTGTCACGGAACATAATCTGTCCGCCGCTCACATATTCCGGCGAAATGACGTAAATCGTCTGATGAGCATTCATATTAACGTAATCGTCCCGTGTCAGCTCGTCGGCAATACAGGTTCCCACAACCTCCATGCCGTCAATGCAGAGAATCGTATCAACAATGGTCGTCATTTTGTAATCGTCAGACAGCTCCTTGGCGAGTGCCTTGGCTTCTGACAAACGCATTTTTTGTGTTGTCACGTCAATATAGTAATTCGTATGGCTGTGCATGGTAGCAAAATGTCCCTTTTGTACTCTTAAAAAAACGTCCTTATTTTTTGTTCTGATCTTCATTTCCCTTGGCATATTGATATCACTCCCTGATTGATTATCTCATGTATTGCAGACGATTCATTCATGGCGCAGCAGACAAAACAGGCGTGATGCCCGTTCATCTCCTCAGCCGCATAGGGCAGATTCCGTAAAGAACACCCTTTTACACGGCCGTCCTGCAGCATTTTGTACCAAAGCCGCAGAGTGCCACCTGCTGATGTGAAAGATTTGTCAGGCTGTCCGCATTACAGTCTTGATTGTAATATTACCACATATTATTCATAAAATCAAGTTTTTTTGTGATATATTACAAATTCGTAAAATTCTCCCTGTCTGTCATACACTGCCTGTTCCGGTTTTCATTGGACAAAACAGCATAAAAAAAGCTGTGAAGCGCCGGTTGATAGCCGGTTCTTCACAGCCTTTTGCAAGGGTCACTGTTTTGTTACAGTGTTTTCGTCGTCCTTACTCAGGAAAAACATTTTTGTTTTTCCGTCATATTCCGACACAAAGCTCTCACCCTTATACTCAGCCTTGGCGTCATGACCGTTCATGGTGAGAATCTTGACGGTGTCGATTTTACCGTCGTTTCTTATATATGCATCAGTATAAAACATCATTTTCCCTCCTTGTCAGTTGTAAGCAGTTATTCTTCATTTGCTTTTGCTTACGGGACTATAGTAGCATATTCCATTTTGATTTGCAAGAGATATTTTTATTCATCATGCGCAAACACAACCGTTGAAATTAGTGCAATGTTCACAACAGCTTACAAACTTTTTTCTGTTTTCCCTCTTAAATCGTCTATCATTCACAAAATTGTGTTCCTCAGCCTGTCCGGGGTCCGTCATGCAGCATTCTTATTATGCCCCACTCATATTCCGCCTTTCGCAAGGTATCATTTGTATGCTATAAAAAGTTATTTCCGTCCGGCTGCAATCCGTCAACCCGCTCTTTTTCCTTCCGGTCATACCGGCACAATCGTCAGCAACAGACTTTGGCGTGACCGGAATCAGCAGCGCCTGCCCAAGTTCTCTTTTGGAAAGTTTCTCTTTTACGAAAGTCCTATTTAACTCGGAGCAAAGCCCGATGTAAGCTCGCTTAACATCGGCTGCATTGATCCAACCTCACCGCAGGAGCTTT
>JBGUWM010000181.1:0-14177 GCA_045221175.1 Acutalibacteraceae bacterium
ACACGCTGTAGCGCACCGTGCCGGTTCCTTTTTCGCTGAAAAGCCACACTTTTACGCTCTGTCCACGGCTGATGGTGTCCGCCGACAAAAAGGACGAGTTGACCATTTCTGCGGCAGCCGGGACGTCCGCTGACGGTGTGTTTGTTGACAGTGTACCTGCTGATGATGTGTCCGCCGACAGAAAGGACGTGTTGACCATTTCTGCGGCAGCCGGGACGTCCGCCGACGGTGTGTTTGTTGACAGTGTACCTGCTGACGGCGTGTCTGCTGACGGCGCTGCTGCCGCCTGCTGTCCACAGGCGCTTGGGGGCAGGGGATTTTCTGCTGCCAGCGCTGTCATGCCGCCGGGCAGCACCATGGCGGACAGCAGCGTTACCGCCGTTGCGATAGCCGCAATCCGCTGTTTTCGTCTGTTTTGCATGGAATCTCCTCCTTGATTGAATTGACAGATGTTTGTTTTGGGTTTGCTGTATTTCATGCCTGCTCCGCAAAATGCGAGCGGCATAACCGTCACGATCATGCCGTTAAAGCCTTTCCGCCGATGACAGCGGCGCTGACATGATTCCTGCGGCAGTGATAATACAAAGCGCTTTCCGCCGATGACAGCGGCGCTGACACAATTCCTGCGGCAGTGATGAAACAAAGCCTTTCCGCTGATGACAGCGGAACTGACACAACTCTTACGGCAGCTATGATACAAAAGCGGCTTTTTATCCGGCGCAGGCAGTTTTCCCTCCCTGCCGGAAAGGCTCCGCCGTGTGGGGAAAGCCGTTGACAAGCTGACACAATCATGCGTATTTTCCTTGATTATACCACAATTTATGCCACTTCTCAACATATTTTTATCTACTTTACCCCATCGGTTCATCTGGTTTTTCCGACTTTCATACCGATCATCTTTGTATCCGCTGTTCGGCTCCGTCCGTATCAGAGCAGCACAAAAATGCGCACTGATTTTTGCAGAAACCATCTGTCCGGAAATGGAACGGCGCAGGGCGCTTGCCACAAAGGGAACCTGACTGTCCCTACTCGGGGTAAAGCCGGATAAAGCAGAACGGAAGACCGGAACAGGCAATCGCAAGGAAGCTGTCGATTGTATAGCGCAAGACGCTGTCGCCTGTAAAGCGTAAAAGAAAAGGACAGAGAACGTGTCAAACAGACACACTCTCTGTCCTTGTTATTCTGTGGATAAAGGTTCTTCAACCTTCGGCAAAGCGGCTTCCTCACGGCGCCTTTACCCTGCCGCAGATTATTTGATCTCGTCCAGCATTTTGAACAGCTCGTCATAAGCGCCGCTGTCATCACCCACACCGGAGCGGGCAGGTTCTTCAACCTTCGGCAAAGCGGTTTCTGCCGATTTGACAGGCTGCACAGGCTTCACTGCTTTGTTCGCCTGCGTGGGCGCCGTCTTGTTTTCTTCCTCATACACTGCCGCCGTCACTTTGGTATCAGCACTCTTTCCATTCACAGGCACTTCGGGTACAGCCGGAGCAACTGCCGGAGCAACTGCCGGAACGTCTGCCGGAGCAACTGCCGGAGCGACTGCCGGAACGTCTGCCGGAGCGACTGCCGGAGCGACTGCCGGAACGTCTGCCGGAACGTCTGCCGGAGCAACTGCCGGAACGTCTGCCGGAGCGACTGCCGGAGCGTCTGCCGGAACGTCAGCCGGAGCGTCTGACGGAGCAACTGCCTTGGGCGTATCCGGCACAGGTTTGTCATAATCCTCTGTGAGAATAATATCATCATTCAGATTATCGTCAGGCAGGGTAAGGTTCTCTTCAGCGTTCTTCAGCATGGAACGGAGCAGGAAGAAGGCATAGCAGCACATTGCCAGATCACCGACGATGGTAATGATATTGAGAATGGTCGGCTCGACAATCTGTGTGTCGATATTGGGCAAGGGCGCTTTGCCGGACGCCATTTTGATGATTAGATCAACGGAAACAATCAGTCCCAGCATGATGAACACGCTGCCGTAAACAACAGCCTTCCGCACGGCAAGACGGTTATTGATGCCGGCGAAGAACATCGACTGATAGAACAGGAACATGACCATAAAGCCGATGGCGACAATGTCAAACAGCTCGGTGGCCTTCAGCGACTTCTGGGTATAGTCGACGAAAAGCATGATAAAGCGGATGCAGCCCCAGACAGGCAGAATCAGCGCCGCCACGGGCATTTTACGCATACCGTTCATGCCGGTGAATGAAATGCAGGATTCATACAGCAGCAAAAAGCCTGCAATAATGCCGGTGATGCTTTCAACAAGATTGTCGGTGCCGCCGGAAAGGATTCTGACGACGCTGCCGCCGATGAGGGCAACCGAAGCGATAAACCCGAAGATGCCGCAGATCATGCTTTTGGTAGGCACAGTCTTAAAGGATTTTTTTCTGTCGGCAATGCTGAGGGCAAATGCCAGCACATACAGCACCAGAAAAGCCGCCGCAAGGGTCAGATTACACGCCTGTGAGCTGAGGAAGAAGCCTTCTCCCAGGGTATTGAACACAGTATCGCAGATTTTCGCCGCACCGCCGACGAGAAACAGCAGCACAGCAGGAATCAGCAGTTTTTTCAGTTTCATTTGGCAAAACTCCTTTTCTATGGTTGATGTCGGATATCTTACGACCGCTGATCGATCGGTGTATAACGCTTTGAGTGGACCATGGCACGGTAGGCAGGACGGATAATTCTGCCGCCGTAGGTAATTTCTTCAATCCGGTGAGCGCACCAGCCGGCGATTCTGGAAACGGCAAACATCGGCGTAAACAGATCGCCGGGAATGCCCAGCATATCGTACACAAAGCCGGAATAAAAGTCCACGTTGGCGCAGATGACCTTGCTGCTGCCCTTTACCTCCGCCAGCACAATGGGGGTCAGCTTTTCCACGGTTTTGTAGAGCGTATATTCCTTCGTCATATTCTTTTCAGTGGCAAGCTGACCGGCTGTCTGGCGAAGAATGGCGGCTCTGGGGTCAGAGAGGGTATAGACCGCATGGCCAAAGCCGTAAATCAGACCGGAACGGTCGTTCTTTTCTTTTCTGACCACGCCGGCAAGATAGCGGTAGATTTCGTCCTCATCGCTCCAGTCCTCCACCTCCTGCTTCAGCTCCTCCATCATCTTGCGTACACGCAGATTAGCGCCGCCGTGACGGGGACCCTTCAGCGAGCCGATGGCAGCCGACAGGGTAGCATACGTATCCGTACCGGAAGAAGACAGCACCCTTGCCGCAAAGGTAGAGTTATTGCCGCCGCCGTGTTCGGCATGAAGAATCATGCACAGATCCAGCAGCTTTGCTTCGGTGTCGGTAAAGCTTCTGTCGGGGCGCAGCGCACGCAGGATAGATTCTGCAGTAGACAGGCTGCGGTCGCTGGGGTGGAAAAACATACTTTCTTTGTCAAAAGCTCTTCGCTTGACCTGATAAGCCGACGTCATGATCGTGGGCAGCGAGGCGATGAGCTGCACCGACTGGCGCATGACGTTTTCCAGAGAGGTTTCGTCGGGGTTATCGTCAAAGGAATACAGCGCCAGCACCGACCTCCCCATTTTATTCATAATATCCTTGGAAGGGGACTTCATGATCATGTCCTCCACAAAGCCCTCCGGCAGATCTCTCATACTGCCCAGCGTATCCTTAAAGGTAGCCAGTTGTTCCTGTGTGGGCAGCGAGCCGAAAAGCAGCAGCCACGCTACTTCTTCATAGCCAAAGCGGTTTTCTTCCACGCAGGCGCTGACGATATCCCGTACGTCAATCCCCCGATAAGTCAGCTTTCCCTCATCAGGCACCCGTACGCCGTCAGCCATCATAAAGCCGTGTACGTTACAGATATTGGTAAGCCCTGCCATGACACCCGTGCCGTCAGGATTCCTCAGTCCTCTTTTTACGCCGTATGTCAGATAATCCTGTGCGTCAAAGCCGTTGTGTCTGCGGTATTCATCACACAAGGCACCCAGCCTTTCCTCCATGGTAATCATATCAATTGACATTCCTGATTCCTCATTTCTTCATTCCCTGCTGGCGTTTCTTCCTTCTCCTGCGGGTTTCCGATACCGAACCGCTTTCATGAAGTACACTGTTTGCTGTCGGCAGTCATTCTGCACACAGACCGAAGGGAGCGTTACGCCAGCCGTATTATTATAAATACTCACTCTTTATTTTAACTTTTTTCCCCTGATATGTCAACCGTCATCGCATGACGAACACATATTTTTTGCACTGACGGACAGAGATGTTTTGTTCATGATAGGCATCGGAACACAGCGTGACGGTGTCGCTCCGCCTTTCAGACAGATTGCTCCGTGACTTCACTGCCTTAACCGCCCTGACTGCGCCGTTTTTTTCCTGCACAGCGGATAGTCATGTGTTGAATGATCTGTATCGTAACACAGCGTAATGGTAAAGCTTGGCACCGCAAAATATTTGTGAAAGTTTCCCTCAATTCGACCTTTCAGGGTCGAATTTCCGTCATTTGGGAGGGTAAAGTGAAAGGATACTTTTTTTATTCCGGAATCATTTTCAAGCAAAGGAGACGTTTACATGGCAGAACGCAGAATGATCAGCAAATCTCTTGTTACCAGCGACCGGTATCTTGACCTGCCGCAGACATCACAGCTTTTATACTTTCACCTGCTGACACAGGCGGACGATGACGGCTTTGTGGGCAATCCACGGTCCGTTATGCGGCTGATCGGCGTAACAAAAGAGGATCTTCAGCTTTTGATAAAAGAAGGACTGCTCTTGTCCTTTGACAGCGGCATTGTGCTGATCCGCCACTGGAAGGTACATAACTATATCCGCAAGGATATCTACGTCGAAACAAAATATACGGACGAAAAGCAGCAGGTGTTCCTTTCAAAGCACAAGCTGTATGAAAAAATCAGCGAACACCCTGACGATACACCCGACAATGGCGACGCTGCCTCTCTGCACGAGCAGGACATTACACCTCGCAAGCCGACAGCAGACCTGCACGAGCAGGACGTTGCACCTCGCAAGCCGACAGCAAACCTGCACGAGCAGGACGTTACACCTCGCAAGCCGACAGCAAACCTGTACGAGCAGGACGTTACACCTCGCAAGCCGACAGCAGACCTTCACGAGCAGGACGTTACACCTCACAAGCTGACAGCAAACCTGCACGAACAAGACGTTACACCTCACAGGCAGGCAGCAGACCTGCACGAGCAGGACGTTACACCTCGCAAGCCGACAGCAGACCTGCACGAGCAGGACGTTACACCTCGCAGGCAGACGATTGCTTCCTCGGCGGAAAACAACCTTACCCTTACGGAGCAAGCCGGACAATACCCCTCTGTAATTCACTCTCAGCGTTTCCCGGAGAATCGCTCTCAGAATCACTCTCTGAATCACGCACAGAACAACGCACAAAGTCATTCTTCTGCTCTCTCTACGTCGACGCAGTATAGTATAGGTAAGGTAAGTTCAGTTCAGAGCAGTTCAGAAAAGAACAGTTCAGTGCAGTGTTCAGGTTCAGTGAAAGAAAGTGCAGGAAAAGACAGTTCAGTGCAGTGTTCAGGTTCAGTGAAGGACAGTGCAGAAAAAGGCAGTTCAGTGCAGTGTTCAGGTGCAGTGAAAGAAAGTGCAGGAAAAGACAGTTCAGTGCAGTGTTCAGGTTCAGTGAAGGAAAGTGCAGGAAAAGACGGTTTAATACAGGGCTCAGCAGGGTCGGTTCGGGTGATGGGGCAATGTACGTCTGACAACCAGCCATTATACTACACCAACATCAAAGCATTTGATGAAGCAATTAACAAAACAATCGGCGGCAACCGCCGAACCGACACGAACCGTACCGGTCATCTTCATGATGATAAAAACGGTTATCAACGCTGTCAACAAACAGCGGACAACCAACACAACAGCGTCAATCTGTTGACGCCTGTTTTTACGATACCTGCCAAAAACGGCAGATTTATCATCACCGAAGGTCTGTTCCGGGATCTGGAGCAATCCTATCCACGGTTGGAGATACTGCAAAAGCTGCGGAAGATTCGTCAATATCTGGAATCTCACCCGCAAAAGCAGCGGCTCTCTACCGCTACGGAACAATATATCCGGTTGTGGCTGTCGGAGGACGAAAAAAAGCTGCCGCCCGAAACCGAAACGACAGCTATGTTTGAAAAGAATATACAAAATTATGAATCTCACAGTGTCATCGACAACGACGCACTGATGCGTGAATTTTTTCAGGAGGATTACGACACTTACTTTCATGCACACTGACAAAAGCTGTAACATCGTTTTTTCATCGTTTTCTCATCATTTTCTCATCGTTTTTTCATCGTTTTCTCATCGTTTTCTCATTATTTTCTCTTCCTGACGCTCTTACTCTTACTTTCATGCACATTGAAGGAAGTTTATCGGGCGGTACGGGCAGCTTGACAGTCGGCTCTTACCTTCCTATACACTGACAAAAGCTGCAACATCGTTTTATCATCGTTCTCTCATGATTCTCTCTTCCTGACGAAATCCCTCTCTTGCAGCATATCGTACCTGTTACGCCGCCTCGCCGACTTACTGACTTACTGACTTGCCGTCTTGCCGACAGCTAACTCGACGATTGCCGTCTTGCTGACTTGCTGTCTTGCCGTCTTGCTGACTTGCCGTCTTGCCGATTTGCAATCTTGCCGACAGCCAACTCGACGATTGCTGACTTGCTGTCTTGCTGACTTGCCGACTTACAGCTTTATATGCTGCTGCCGGCACGCTTTTTGGCACACGGCGACACATATCGCCGCACGGACGCTCCGTTACTGACGGACAGGGAGCTTCTTTTTCAGGCTTCTCAGCTTGCTGCGAAGATATGCCCATTCCGAGGTGTCGTCATACAATGGCGGCGGATCCATTTTTGAATGCAAGCCCTGCCAGTGGTACTTCATGACGTAGCTCATGGCAAAGCCCGCTAACAGCCAGAAGATACAGACACGATAGGTATAATCTGCAAACAGCGCCGCTTCAAACATGGAATAGACACAATACCCCGTGCAGAATGCCGCCAGCACCACCAGTACGTTTCCGTCACGGCGGCTGCGGATCTTGTGCCGGAAGATGCAGCGCAGAATCGACTTTGCCACCGTCAGCGCAAACACCAGAAACAGACATAAGCCGACGATGCCGAAGCTGACGGTGATCGTCAGCAGTCCGTTGTGAAAATCGACGTATTTGTAGCCGCCCAGATTCGTATAGCGGATTCCGCCGAGATAGTCCACCCCGTAGGCGGGGATATTGTCCTTGCCGATGCCGAACAGCGGATACAGCTCGATCAGTCCCAGCGCCTGACGCCACAGGACAAACCTGCCGCTGTCGATATTGGTGTTCTGATGCCCCAGTACCTTTTTGGCATTGTCCGGCTTGCTCGAAAGCTCTGTTTTGTCCAGCTTGATGTTGTCGTTGTTGGCGTCAAGATTCGTTGAAATCACGATATCCGACTTGCTCGGCGCCAGCAGCGCAGCAATGCCGTTTTGTACGTTGACCCGCACGAACAGCACCGACGTGACAACGATCACCGCCGACAGCGCCGTTGCCGCTAAGCGGAAAATAAACGTATAGATCTTTTTGCGGTTGAATTCCTTGAACATTTCGTAAAAAAACAGAAACGACAGAAAAACAATGATAAACACTACCGATGCGTTGGAGTCTGTGAGCATCAGCACCAGACCGTTTGCCGCAATCCCGGCAATATACCAGATTCTGCGTTTTTTGCCTGCCGTGCCGTCTGCCCTGCGGATCCGCAGCATCAGCACCGACAGAATGATGGCAATGACCGCATAGAATGCCGTGACGTTGGCATTGGGAATGATGCCGACAAACCGTCCTTCTATTATGCAGAATTCATACCCCATCAGGCTGAAGCCCTTCGGAAAGATCATGAACAGCACCAGACCCAGTATCATGACGGCATTCGTCATCACGATCAGAACGTCAAACAGGCGTTTCATCTCTTTGCGGACACGGTTGCTGCTCTTTTCTGCGTGAATGCCGTACAGCATGAAAAAACAGACCGCAATCCAGTGCAGCGTCATCAGATTCGGCAGAAAATTGATTTCACTGTGAAGCAGCACCGAAAACGCCGCAAATGCCATGAACACAAAAATGATCCTGCGGAATTTGACACGCATGATCCGCCGCTTGACATACATTTCCCGTATCATCAGCCCCAGCGACCAGAAGCTCATCACCGCCATGATGGTTATATACAGCGGATAAACCAGATAACGGATATCACAGAACAGTATGACAAACAATACCAAACGAAAATTTGCCGCATCTCCTAAAAAGTGCAGCAGCTTCTGCCACCACGCACTCTTGCTGACTGTATTCTTGCCGTCCGCATTCTCGACGACATTATTCTTGCCGACAGCATTCTTGCCGACAGCATTCTCGACGACAGCGTTCTTGCCGTCCGTATTCTTGCCGAACGCATTCTTGCCGAGCGCACTGTTGCCGTCCGCATTCTTGCCGACAGTATTCTTGCCGAACGTACTTTTGTTGACCGTATTTGTCAATCACATCACCTCCATGGGTGTATGGCGGAACAGCTTTCTGACAGCGTGCTTTCCGTTTTTCAGCCGCTGCATATCTCTGTCCCGAAAAACCGTATATCAACCTACGATAATTATACAACAGCGTGTTGCTTTTTTCAACCGTTTTCGCTTTCTTTCCACGAAATCCTCCTTTTCCACGAGCAGCCACGCAGGATAAACCCTTGGCACTGTGACTTTTGTTGCCGTATTCATTTTGCGCCGACAGCCGCACGGGACAATCAGGCGGTGAAAATGGTATGTCAAAAATATCTTTGCACCGACAGCCACATAAAACCTCTCGCAGTGAACTCATTTTTGCCCGACAGCCACGCAGGGTAAACCCTATTTTATCGAATAAAGGGTCATGTCCTAATCTTGCCTGTCCGCACGAAAAGCACTGCTGCCACCGCAACGAGGACGAACCGTCAGCCCTTCTTCCTGTCCGCACGAAAAACACTGCTGACACCGCAACGAAAACAAACCGTCAGCCATTCTTCCTGTCCGCACGAAAAACACTGCTAACACCGCACGAAAACGAACCGTCAAATATTTTTCTGTCTGAGCAAGTAAAAGCAGCTTATTGCGTGAGGAGAACGAACCGGCAAAGATTATTTCTGACTGAAAAAGAAAAAACAGCATACAACAAAAGTCCTCCTGATTCGGAATCCTCTGTTATATGCTGCCGGTCGTCGTTATGCACTGCCGCAGGCGCCCATGCTTTGCCGTGGGGTGCGATATGCTGCCGGTCGTCTTTATATGCTGCCGCAGGCGCCCATGCTTTGCCGTGGGGTGCGATATGCTGCCGGTCGCCGTTATGCGCTGCCGCAGGCGCCCATGCTTTGCCGTAGGGTGCGATATGCTGCCGGTCGTCGTTATGCACTTCCGCAGGCGCCCATGCTTTGCCGTGGGGTGCGATATGCTGCCGGTCGTCGTTATGCGCTGCCGCAGGCGCCCATGCTTTGCCGTGGGGTGGATATGCTGTCGGTCGCCGTAATGCACTGCCGCAGGCTTTTGCAGAACGGCTGTGCTGTGCCTCGGGAAAATGCCGCTCGGAGAATCACTCCTCTGCTTCATTTCCTTCCTGCGGCGGCTGCTCCGACACCGTGATGATATAGCCGCTGTAATTGTCGCCGGATACGGTGTATGCTCTGTCGGACGGCACCGTCAGCTCTGTTTCACCGTCTTCCTCAGCAGGAATATAATAGACGGCGTACATTCCATGCGGTGTTTCTGTCAGAAGCGGATTGTCTATGGTTTTTGTATGCACAATATCCAGATATTCCTCCAGCGTCATATCGTTCCCCGCAATATACTGCGCTGCCGGATAGCCTACATACCGGAAATGCCACGACTCGTAGCTGTAGCCTGTAACCGATTCCCTGCCTTTGGGATATCGGACGATAAATCCGTAATGATGGCAGTTCTCGTTGATCCATGCATACGGCTCTACACTTTCGTACTGGATCTGTCCGCTGCCCGTTACCGTCAGATTCAGGTCTACCGCCAGTCCGCTCTGATGCTCGCTGAAGCCCGGCGGCGCTACCCATTTTTCCGCTTCTTCTTCTCCCTGCTCTTCAATCTCCTTCTGATATAGCTGCGCCTGTGTGGACAAGCTGCGGTATCCGCACGCCGCCATAATATCCGTGCTGCCGTACATATCGTAAAAATCCTGCATCATGCTGTCAAACGCCGGCACAACGTCTTCCTGCAGCGATACCCGAGCATCTGTTACCGCATAGCTTCTGGTCGGACTGTCTAACAGCGTCGCCAGATTCTCTCCGTCATACCGGCAGTCACAGTCCTTGTTGATCAGGATCAGATATCCCCGATGAAGCTGCTCTTCTCCTGCCGTTATGGTTGTGACAGACGAAAAATACGGTTCTGCCGTCTTTCTGTCCGACAGCTCTGCTCTCTCCCGCTGTTCCGATTCCCTCTGCTGTTCCGTTTGGTCCGTACTCTCCGTCTGTTCCGGCTTGCCGTCTTTTTCTTCGCTGCGGCTGTCGTCCGTGCGGCTCGCTTCACCGCTCTGCACAGCGCCTTCCGATACTTCCGATACTTCCGATACTTCCGCTGCTGTGGGCTGCTCTGTTGTGGCAGGACGAAGCCCTAACGACACTATGTAGATCAACGAAAACAATGCCGTTGTAAAAAACAATACCACCGCCATAATCACCATCTGGTCACGAAAGGACAGGGGCTTGTCAAAATCTACCGTCAGCGCCTGTTTGTAATGCGCCGCTATTCTGACAACAATACTTCTGCGCTTTTCGTCTTCCGCCTTCGGCGCCTGTCTGCTCTGCTGTGTTTGTGTCGTCTGCTGTGTTTGCACAGGTCGCTTTGACGAGGCTGTCCGGTTCGCCGGATTCGCCGGATTCGCCGGATTTATATGTTCTGCCGCTGTGATCGGCTCGCCCTGTTCAAAAGCCGCTGTGGTTGATTCTGCCGGTTCTGTTGCTGCTGCTTCTTCTGCTTTCGTAACGTCTGAATAGCCTCCTTGCGGCGCCTGTCTGCTCTGCTGTGTTTGTGTTGTCTGCTGTGTTTGCACAGGTCGCTTTGACGAGGCTGTCCGGTTCGCCGGATTCGCCGGATTCGCCGGATTTATCTGTTCTGCCGCTGTGATCGGCTCGCCCTGTTCAAAAGCCGCTGTGGTCGGGTCTGTCAGTTGCTCTGTATATTCCGGCATGGACTGCCGCAAATCGTTCTGATCCTGTTTCATAGGCGCTCCTTTCCCTTTTGCTTACCATTATAATAGCATTGGCAGACTAAAAGCAAGAGAGAATTATGACGAATTGATCTGTTGATTTCCGACATTTCTCTGTTTCCCGCCGTTTTGCGGTGCTATTGATTGTTTTCATTCTCGTTTTGTTCTTTCTGACGCACTGTCACTGTACAAAAGACGCCGTCTGTGATATAATAAGCTATACACAATACACAAATGATCAAGGAGGTTTTTTTATGACTAAGAAAAAAGATACCGTAACCGTGTATGACAACAAGGAATCAATGGAATTTGAACGCATGAAGGCTCGGGTAAAGGAGCTGAAAGGCGAACTGCTTATTCTGAATTTCGCCATTATCCTGCTGGGCATCGTGATGGTCGCTATCCCGAAGCAATTCAATGATTTTATCGGTCAGATTCTGGGGTGTGTGCTGTGCGTCTGGGGTGTGCTGCGCTGCATCACCTTCTTCCGCCTGAAAAAAGATGAGGTGTTCGGCAACTATTCTCTTGTGCAGGGCGCCGCTATGCTGGGCTTCGGCATTTTCTTCCTGACACAGCCCGACAGATTTTCTTCGTTACTGAACACCGCCCTGACCCTCTTCGTGATGATTACCGCCGTCTTAAAGCTGCAAAATGCCATCAATTACTTAAAACTCGGCATTAAAAAATGGTGGCTGCACCTTATCGCCGCTTTGATTCTCCTTGTGTTCGGCATCATCGCCATCATTCGTCCCGGCTTTGTTGACAACAAGGACGTCCTGCTGAACATCATGACCGTTCTCACGGGTGTTTCGTTCATTGTCAGCGGTCTGTGGGACCTTATCTCCACTATGGTACTGTCGAAAGCCGTCAACACTGCCGTTGACACGATGCAGAAGGAAGGCGTTACGCCGTCATCTGTGAAAAAAGCCGTTAAACACAGTCGGTCCGACGCCAAAGCTGCGAAGACTGCTTCTGCCGAAACCGTCCATTTTGCCGACCACGACGTGGAAGAGATTGATATGATGGATTACGGCGACGGTTTTGACGAGGCTGACAATACAAGCAAAAAAGGTAAATAACCCAAAGCACCGACCTGTCCTTTCTTTTATTAACAACTCATTTATGCACAACAAAACGGAGACACGCTTTGTGTCTCCGTTTTGTGTTGTTCAAGGCAAAATTGTATGGTGTAAGTGTATGATAATGGAGTGTGAGTTTTTTGATGGATTGATACGGCTGTATTTTCGAAATTATTATCAGAGTGCGTTGGGACCTACTTCATAGTAGCCGATGAAGAAATACATCTGATAGAAGGAATCCAACATATTGATCTCATTCTTGTCTTTGGGACTATAGTTGAAATAGAACTTATCACTATCAAATTCTTCAGGATCAATATAATAATTGCCAATATCATACTGATGCTTTGCATTCCGGTATGCAGTAACATAGTTTGCCATAGCTCTGTTATAGTCAATGGGGTTAGTCAACAGGATATAGGGGTTTGTGCTGGCATCATAGTCTTGGGGAGTTTTGTTCTTTGCCAGGGTTTTCTTTTTGGTAGTTCCCGGCTTATGGGACCATGTAAAGCTGCCGTCGCTGTTATCTTCTCTTCTGTACCAATGATAATCAGCTGATACTACTGGACCGCCAGTGCCGAGGAAAAGGTTTACTGATTCTTCTTCATCACGAATGCATTCTGCCGGATTGAACACCAGGCAAACCAGCCAGTCGCCCTCTTTGACTTTTGCTTTAGCCGAAGTCTTTTTCTTGATTCCCCAGCCCATTGTTGCCAGGTCTGCCTTTACTCTGTCGATAGTATAGCTTGTAAAATCACTCAGATAACTGTTACTCTTAAGATATGTTATACTATCCCCGTCATATCTGCTGTACTCTGCTATTCCGGACAGCTCACCGGGGTCTACATGATTCTTAGCGGTATCTAAAAATACTCTTGTATTTGATCTGGGATCAACTTCCCATTGCATTGCATACGCATAACAAGCATCCTTATACTCACCGGTACCCTTTGGAAGCTGTTTTACTGTAAAATTGTAGGTGTTACCTTCCAGGTTAATTTTGATCGTTGTTGATCTCGCTTTTGATGTTGAGGTGTAGGTTTTGGTTGTCAGCTTTATTTCCTTAACCTTGCCGTTTGAAACAACAGGTGTTGCTGTCAGCCATCTTTTTGCAGCAGCAGGAACCGTTACCTTAACATTTGCTTGGGGTGATGCTGTCTGGAAACGAATCGTTTTTGTCGAAGTGGTGCTGAGTGATGTCCACTTTGTATCTTTCAGACCATTGAAACCTGTAATATAGTCTACAAGATATCGCTGAATCTCTGTAGCATCCGCTATATTGACGGTTCCGTCAAAGTTGACGTCCGCTGCCGTTAGTGAAGCACTATCCAGCGTTTTGAATCCTACAAGATAACGCTGTATTTCCGTTACATCACTGATGTTAACCCTGCCATCGTTGTTAACATCGCCCTTCAAACGGGTTGCCGCCGAAACAGGAGCTGCACACAGAAGTGTGGCAGCAACGCTTGCCGTACACAGGGCACTGACTACTCTCAGAAATTTTTTACTCTTGACCATTGTTTTTCCCTCCGGTTATTATTTTTTTGTTATATTTACTATATCACACTTATTAACATTGTTCAACAGTTTTATGAATAATTTATGAACTTCTATGTTTTATACAATGTTTATTCATAATCATTTCATATATAGTTGTTATTTTATACAATTTATTATGTATTCACAATCATTTTTACCAATTTGCACAACAGTAGTTTGTGTATAATTGACACATCAAAAACTTCACCGCAGTTTATATTCTAAAAAACGTAATAAAAAAAGGCTCTATAATAAATATTGGGGTAACAAATAGAGCCTACAAAAAAAAGCAAAAAAAGTAGAGCATATTTGCACCAAAT
>JBGUWM010000182.1:0-6377 GCA_045221175.1 Acutalibacteraceae bacterium
CATTCAAGGGCTGTAAAACGCAGGCTATAAGCCGTTTTTTAGGGTCATCCCGACCACGACCTAAACTCTCAAAAGTCACTGTTTATGTGGCTTTTGAGAGTTTTCTTTTTGTCGGAAACACAAAAATGTGTTATGGATGTGTTATGCTGTTATGAGGCGGATTTTTCCATCCTCTCTTTCAGCAAATCGGAAATGGTGTCGCAGCCTTGCGCTGTGGCTTCTTTTATTTCGTGCGTATAGATGCCAAGCGTGATATTGGGATTGGAATGTCCCACAATACCGGAAACCGTCGCAATGTCGGCTCTCTCATGCACCGGATTGGTAACCGGCGCATGCCGGAAGTTGTGCAGTCCCTTGAACGGAAGATTCTCGCGTTCACAGAATTTTTGTAACCATGTGTACGGTCTGTTCGGACGCATCGGCTCGCCGTTCCATGTGGTAAACAGGCGGTCATGCTCTACCCAATTATCGCCGACGTTTCGTTTCAGCTCTTCCTGCTCTGCTTCGGCTTCGGCAGGAGATCAATGATTTCGTCCGGCAAACATATGAGCAAACTTTTTAATTGATCAGTTTAAGGCAACACCGCACAATTCAAGGCGCACGGCTTGCTTGAATTGTGCGGTATTGCCTTAAAACCGTATTTAACAGTTGGTAATACTGTTAAATACGGTTTTTTGCAAATTTATCATATGTTTTATACAAAATCAAGGGCTGCCGTAATCTTTCGGTTTTCGACAGCCCTGTAGAATTGTTTATGTATTTGTATTTTCAGTCGAATCAGTTATTTTTGTACCGTTACCTTTGCCGTGTGCTTTCAACGAGGTATGTTCCTCGGCGCTCCTGACATTTTTGTCGGCAACTGCACCGGTGAGGGCATTGATTTTAAAGGAATAGTACTTTTCGCCGTAGGTAAAGCCTACCTTGTAAACCACAGTGCCGTCTTCAAGCTTAGTAACCCGACACTTGATTTTTTCTGTCTTGTCTTCGGTTATTCCGGCTTCCTTCAAAGCTGCGGCTTTTGCCTTATCTTTTCCGATAGCGTTTTCCGGTTCGGAAATCTTTTCTTTCTTTTCGTGCTTGCTTTGAGGCTTTGAAGCTTCGTGCTCTGCCGCGCTCTGCACCGTCTTATCGACTGCCGCACCGGTGAGGGCATTGATTTTGACGGAATAATACTGATCGCCTGAGGTAAAGCCTACCTTGTAAACCACGGTACCGTCCTCGAGCTTGGTGACATGTGCCCTGATTTTTTCAGCCTTGTCCTCTGTAATGCCGGCATCCTTTAAGGCTGCGGCTTTTGCTTTGTCCTTGCCGATAGCGTTTTCGGGTTCGGCAACCTTTTCTTTCTTGCCCTTTTCGCATTTGTTAGTATTGCCGGTTGACGATTCAACGGCCGCCCGGGTATTGCCTGTTGTCGCCGCGGAAACGGATGTCGCAAAAGCGGAGACGGATAATATTGCCGCAAGCGAAGCGGCGAGAATAAATTTGTGTTTCATTTTAACCTTCCTTTCAATGTATTCCAGTTTGTATTTTGCAGCAGTGTTTTTTGCCGATTTTGATTTATTTCTGAATCTAAGCCATTGGAATCACCCCTTTCGATTCTTTTGGGGAAACATATCTCTAATTCTCTGTTGTTACGGAGAGAATACCATAGGCAACTTAAACGAACCTTAAATCTTATCAAAAAATTACCCGGAACGTTAGCGATAAAGAGGGTCTTATGTGAAACAGTCGGATAAGACTCCTCTTGTCGGAGATGCGCCAAGGGGCTGTCGCAAATCGAAAGATTTTGCGGCAGCCCCTTTACTCTTTTTTCGATATAACGCAACAAGCGTTTTCTCTCTGTTATAAAGCAGTCTGCTATCTAACAGAGAATAGTATTAGACTTATCTTGCAATTACAATCGTCAGCATAACCAGATCATCATCACCCGTGTTAATTATAGTATGCTCTGATCCTTTCGGGCAGATATGCATAATTCCCGCCGAGAGCTTTTCTTCCACACCGTCACAAACGGCTTTATCTGAATTTTAATTCGATATATGAATAATAGTCTTTCCTTTAGAGCCGCCTGACGCAACTTTTTGCAATGCTTTATTCACATCATCAAGTGCGAACACACCGTCAACCGATGCGTGTATCTGCTTTTCAGTGAATATCTTTGAAACCTTGCGAAGCCCTTCGCCGTCCTCGTGAACAAAGATGAAGTAGTATGTCTGTTCTTTTTTTGCAGCCATTTTATCAAACTTGCTGCCTGCCATTTTGAAAACAAACTGCTTGACTGCACACATTTCTGAGCGTTTTGCAAATTCACCGTTCGGCATTGCACGGAGTGAAACGATACTGCCGCCTCTCTTCAATATAGAAAGCTCCTTGGCAAGCTCACGCTCGCCGAGAGTATCGAGAACGCAGTCCACATCACTGAGAATATCTGCGTAGTCCTCGTTTTTGTAGTCGATAAATCTGTCTACACCGAGGGAAAGAACTCGCGACTCATTATCAGCGCTGCCGTTGGTATAAACTATCGCTCCGAGACTTTTTGCAATCGGGATAGACATTGCCCCAACACTGCCCTTTGCCGCCCGAAATAAACAGCTTGTCGCCCTGCTTCAAACCCATCAACTCATAGGACTGCAAAGCGGTAAGCGCCGTCAACGGAACTGCTGCCGCTTCTTCATCGGAGAGGTATTCCGGCACTTTGGCTATTGCCCGATAGTCGATAGCCGTGTACTCAGCAAAAGCACCGATCTTAGCAAGCGGCATCCTCGCATATACTCTGTCACCGACAGCAAATCCTTTGACGTTTTCACCCAGCTTTTCGATGATACCGCAGAACTCGTTGCCCATTACCAGCGGAAATTTGTAGGGCACTATCAGCTTAACCTCTCCCTTGATTATCATATTATCAAGAGGATTCACACCTGCCGTGCGTATCTTTACAAGTACCTCGTCTGCCGAAATATCAGGTACGGGAATATCCCTTAATTCGATTTCACAACCGTTTTTGTTGTAACCGTTAAGTATTGCTGCTTTCATATCAATAACTCCTTTGTAAAAATAATTGATCGGCTTAAAGCAAGACGACTGATATGCAGCTCCTCCGCAGCTTTTGACAGTGTGCCGTGCCGCGGAACGCCGCTGATTGTTTCAAAAGGTGTGTCTCAATCATTTCCGTATCCCATATATTACATATATTATAAGATATATTTATATAAACAATCGGTATTTTATTTTTTCTATATTCTATCATTTAAAAGCAATAGATTCAAGAACAAATCATATAACATTATGAAAAACTTGGTTTTAGTTTCATATTAGGTTCGGCTTGTATAATACAGCCATACCACAGGAGGTGGCTTGATATGAGAGACAAGATCATCAAGAGATTTGCGGCGGGAACGATCGGCGTTTGCTTTGCTTACGCGCTGATCCGTCAGCCGTTCGCGGTGATGAAAAATCCAAGTGAATTGATGACGGCAAATCAGAGCGTTGCCACGCAAAGTGCTACGGAGCCAACGACAGTTTATTCGGTGACAACGGTTCCAATGACGCTGCCTGAGGAACTGCCGAAGGAAATAACAGAAACTGATCCTCCGACCGAAGAGGAAGTCGAACAGCCCGAAACGGAAGTGATCACAGAGCCCTTGCAGGAGGAGATCATCGAGGATAACGATTCCTTTGAAAATGAGTCTGATGAAGAGCTGCTGCCCGAAGAAAACGAATCCGGCGGCGATGTGCCTTCTCTAACTCAATTTCTCTCAACAATGATTTGCGGCGGCTGCCGTCACAACTGCCCGCTTGTCAGCCCAAGATGTATGAAAGGACGCGCAAAAGCCGAAAGCGCGACGGTGGAATATTATGAAACATACGGAGCATAACGCATTTTTGAACGAGGCGCTGGAAGCCATCAACAGAATATACAAGGAAAACAAGCATTTGACGCAGCTCAGGTGGTTTTTGGAAACCGCGCTGCAGCGCTTCAACAAGGATTATCTAAACAGCAGAAAGCCACAGGTGATCGTGCTCGGCGACGACATACCGGCGGAGGTTTTGTACGCGGTCTGCGACGATCCGTTTTATGTGCTCGGCGGAAGCCTCGGCACGGCGCACTGGGCGGACGAGCTCACGCCGCGAGATACCGACCCGTTCAGCCGTTCCTCGCTCGGCTGGCTGCTTAATCCCAAATTTGACATGACAGGAAACGCCCTAATCGTGACGGCGGTTTCCTCTGACAGCAGGCGCAAGCTGATCTCGGTCTTACAGAACAGCAACAGGGAGGTCGCCGCGTTGGATATTCCTCCGACACGGTCTTCAAATGCTGTTCATTATTACAAAGAACAGTTGACAGAGCTTGCGGAGATGATTGGCAGACATACCGGCAAGCACTTTACAGGCGGCAATCTTAAACGCGCCGTCAAAAGAACCGATAACGCGCGCCGTGCAAGGCACAGCTTTTTTAAAACAGCACTTTCGTCGGAAAATATCATCTCTGATGAGGCGGTGTTATTGGTAAATCAGTGCCTGTATTTTGCAGATGATATTGATGAATGGGCGTTTCACACTAATGCGCTTGGTAAAGAGTTGGAGCAGCTATGCAGGCGGTATGCTTTCCCAAAAAAGGATAAACCGAACGTGATGATCCTCGGGTCTCCGGTCGTTTTTCCAAACTTTAAGGTTCCTCAGCTCATCACGTCGGCAGGAATGAATATCTCGGCAATCGCAGACAGCCTGTCGCTGGGAGCGTCCGTTGCGGTGCCGAAAACAAAAACGTTTGTGACGGCAGACAGCTTGCTGCAACAGATCGCCCAAACGCATTTGAAAACGATCGCCTCGGGTGCAAGGGTGAGCAACGAGGGCTTATATTCCTACTTCCGGCACCTTGTCAGGCAGCTTCATCCCGACGGTATTGTATGCCATATCCTCAAGGGTCAAATCGAATATGATTTTGAGCTGCCGCGCATCGAAAAGGCCGCGGAGGAGCTCGATATTCCCGTATTCCGTTTGGAAACCGACTATCAGTATCAGGATATGGAACAGTTGAGAATACGTATGGAAGCGTTTGGCGAAATGCTGACGCAGAGAAAAATAGTGAAGAATAAGCGCAAGCGAACAGCTTAGGAGGGCATATGAAGAAAAAAGTAATAAGCAAAATCCTGTTTGCAGTTTTTACTATTTCCCTTTGCGCAGCGGCGTATTTTGCGGCTGACATTACGTTTTTTCAATTTGACGATTATGAATATCAGGATACGGGAGCTACGCTTTTCAGTCCAGGATGGTTTTCCGCTATGCTGCCGTTTGGTATCATTCTTTTGGTGTCAGCCGTTTGCATCGCTTTGGACGTGCTTCTGCGAAAGTTGCTCTACAAAAAAGAAAAGCTGCCCGTCGGTAAAACGGGCGTAATGGCAAGGGATAAGCGGAAAAAGCGTTTTGTGTTTGGCTTTGAAACCGTCCGCTGGATCATTATGATACTCAGCTTTGCGCTGCTAATCTTCGGCGGCCGCTTGTTCGGAACGTCGTTCACCAACGTTCAGCTTCCCGTCTTCGCCTGTCCGTATAACCTCGACCAGCTCACCAATGCAGGCTGTTACTATTTCAGCCATTTGGACGTGCTGTTTCAGGAGGGCTGGCAGGAGATTTTGGCGTTCTTCGGCACCTTTATCGTCTGCGCGGTCTTGCTCGGACGCGTACTGTGCAGCTTTGTCTGTCCGTTGGGCTTCATTCAGGACGTTGCCCATGAAGCAAGGCAAGTCCTGCATATCGAGGGTATCTCCCTCAATGAAAAACTGTATGCCGTTCTCCGCTTGGTGAAATGGGTCATGCTGATCATCTTCCTCGGCATCGGCTTTGTCGGCGGCAATTTCTGCGACTTCTGTCCTGCCGCGGCGGTATCGCCTGCGCTTGCCGGCTTCAAGCTGAGCTTGGGGCTGAACGGATTTATCATGGTGATTGTGCTGGTCAGCGGCTTCTTCAAGCGCCGTTGCTTCTGCAACATCTGTCCGCTGGGCTTCATCCTCGGACTTACGCACAAGATATCGCTGTTCAAGCTGAAAAAGAACGCCGTAGCCTGCACCGAATGCGGCGCGTGTTATGAAGCCTGCCCGATGGGGATCAAATCCATCTTCACCGAACGCGAGGGCAAGGACATCCGTAAGATCGACGTGACGACCTCGGATTGCATACTGTGCGGCGAATGTGTGCGACGCTGCCCAGAAAACAACGCGCTGGCGATCACCTTTTGCGGCAAAAAGATATACAACGCCGACCGTATGAAATTTATGAAGCAGTACGCGCCGAAGGATAAATACGCGCCGTTCAGCGGAAAGGAAGATTTGGATGGATAACAGCAGACAGGGAACCCCCGAGGAACGCCGAAAGCAGCG